>CAVBAZ010000107.1:0-6860 GCA_963593515.1 Bacteroidaceae bacterium | reverse complement strand
ATACAGAATGACAGGGAACTCCACCAGCTTCGCTATCACAAAGAAGCCGTCTACGGAGCCGTAGCCCACCAGCACCAGAAGCATCTCCACAAAGAACACCGCCAGCGTCACCAGCGCGGTTTTCCACACCAGCGGCAGACCCACGGCGGTGCGGTACAGGCCCCGGCCCACGGCCCGGAGGATACGCCACAGCAGGCGGAGGATACGCGCGATCAGGGAGCAGCGCAGCACTGTCCCCGCCTTGCACTGGGCGGCGAACACGCACAGGAACAGCAGAATAAGGGGCACCATCAGGGAGACAAAAAGCACCTGCGTTTCCACGGTATAATAGAACAGGGTGTCCCAGCCGATGAAAAACGCGCAGACCAGCGCCAGCAGCCACAGATCCACCGGGATCTTATCCAGCCACGTCAGGTGGATGCCCTCGTGGCCAACCCAGTGTCCGGCGGAGGCCATGGAGAAGCAGAAGCAGAACAGCGTCAGCAGCAGGAACAGTGCCGCCAGAAATACCGTCAGTCCCGTGTGCGTCAGCAGCCATTCAGACACCAGATAGAAGGAGTTATACGTGGTATCCGCACGCAGCAGGTCGGCGACGATGACAAACTCCTCCGTGTGCCCGTCGGCAAAGGTGAGCGAAAAAGTCTCCTGTGAGGAATACAGCGGCTTGTCGCTGTCCGTCAGTTCAAAGTTTTCAAAGGTGATCTCACCGGTATCCTTGTTGGCGACCGCCAGATGGCAGGAGGTGTCCTCACGGGGAAATCCGCTTGCAAATGCGCCGGGCAGATCGTTCGTCACCTGCTGCAGCTCCTCGGGGGTGGTGTCTGCACTGGGGGTGGTGCTGTTATCCGAGGTATCCGTGCTGGGCGTGTCATCGGCCAGCGCTCCCGCGTTGACCATCAGGTCGCGCAGATAGTAATAGGCGCTGTAGATGGCGTTGTTGCACTGTGACTCGTACAGTGTCTCCCGCAGGGATGTACCGCCGTCCAGAAACACGTTGTAGTTGACGAGGAAGCCGACGCCCACACCGGCCAGAACGGTCATCGCGGCAAAAATTATGGTCAGGAAAAAGGCTACCAGCTTGGCCCAGGTTTTGTTCAGAAGTCGTTTCATGTGAGGGTGCCCTCCATTTTATAGCCCTTGCCCCAGACGACTTTGATGTACCGGGGTTCTGAGGGGTTGATCTCCAGCTTTTCCCGCAGGTGCCGGATGTGTACGGCGATGGCCCCTGTGGCGTTCAGGGGCACGTCGTCCCACACCCGGCGGTAGATCTCGCTGGGGGAAAACACCGTTCCGGCGTTCTGCATGAGGAAGCGGAGAATGTCATATTCCTTCGGGGTCAGCGCCACCGGATCGCCGTCCACGGTGACGGTCTTGGCGTTGTCGTCCAGACAGATACCGCCGATGACCATTGTGGAGGGCCGCACCTGCCCGCCGCCCAGCTGCAAATACCGCCGCAGCTGGGAGCGCACCCGCGCCAGCATCTCCACCGGATTGAAGGGCTTGGTGATGTAGTCGTCCGCGCCCACGTTCAGGCCCAGCACCTTGTCGGTGTCCTCGCCCTTGGCGGTCAGCAAAATCACGGGCACATTGCTGGTCTGCCGTAGCTGCGCCATGGCGGTCAGGCCGTCCATGACGGGCATCATGATGTCCATGAGAATGAGGTGTACATCCTCGCGGGCGGCCACGGATAGGGCCTCCTTACCGTTATAGGCGGCGAGGACACGGTAGTCCTCGGCTTTCAGATATATTTCCAGCGCGGAGACGATGTCCTTCTCGTCGTCAACGACCAAGATGGTATACATAGCGGTTCCTCCTGTGGGGGTGAGTTTGGCATATCTCTATCATACCCTTTTGTGCCCGATTGCACAAGGTCAATTCTTGGCGGCGGGGTAAGGGAGGGACGGCAGGTTCACGCTGTGGTGGATGGGCTTCCACTCCACCTTCATGAACAGCGCCGCCATGGAGATGGGCAGATACGTCAGCATGAACAGCGGGAAGGTCAGCGTATAGGCGACCTTCTTCCATGCCGGGGCGTGGATGCGCTTCCACTCGGTGGCGGTGGTAATGCCGCCCAGCACCAGCAGCGTGGCAAGGATGCTGCCCATACACTCCAGCAGCGACCGCATGGCGAACCACACACCGACGCCCTGCATCAGTCCCAGCACCGACAATGTGATGTTGGCCAACAGGCACAGCGCCGTCAGGATAAAGGCGGGCAGGATGGACATGGACATGTCGAAGCAGCTCCAACTGCCTTTGAACGCGCCCTTCAGCAGGTCCGCGCCATACCGGCGGAACACCTGAATGTATCCCTTGGCCCAGCGCAGCCGCTGCCGCACGGACTGACGGAAGCTGGTGGGCTGCTCGTCGTACAGCACGGCATCCTCGCAAATGGCGATTTTTTCGCCACGGAGGATGTGGTAGACGGAAAACTCAATATCCTCGGTCAGCAGATAGAAGCGCCAGCCGTGGCTTTCGTCCAGAATACGCTGGGAGAACAGAAAGCCCGTGCCGCCCACGGCGGCGCTGCTGCCCAGCCGGGTGCGGGCACCGTTGAGATAGCGGCTCTCCCGCAGGAACCACAGGGCATAGCCCGCGCTGATCCAGTTGCCGCCGAAGTTCTTGCTGTTGCGGTAGCTGGTGACGATCTCGTGGCCGTTGGAGAACATCCCGTTCATCCGCTCTATGTAATCCGGGGATAGCAGATTATCGGCGTCGAACACGAAATAGCCGTCAAAGCCCTCTGGATAGTCCGCACCGATGTGCTGGAGCAGGAAGTCCAGTGCATAGCCCTTGCCCACATTCAGCTGATTGAACCGCTCATAGACCACCGCGCCGTGGGCGCGGGCGACGGCGGCGGTACAGTCAGTGCAGTTGTCCGCCGCCACGAACACCGTCACAAGGGACATGTCATAGGTCTGCGCCCGAAGGCTCTCCAGCAGGCCGGAAATGACGTTCTCCTCGTTCCGGGCGGCGATCAGCACGGCGTAGCGGTGCTGTCTAACTGTGGCGGTAAGGGCCTTGGGCTTTTTCGCCAGCACCAGCGGGATATAGAGGAACTGATAGGTATAGCAGATAAAAAACAGCGCCGAAATAACGGCGTTGATGGTACGCAGCGTAGTCTCCATAGAGGCCCATCCTTTCTTCTTGTGCTGCTTCTATGGTAGCAAACGCCGGATTAAGAAACAATCACGGGGAAGATTAAGGTTTTATTAAGGCACTGTCATGCGCAGACGCACAAAGTGCGCAGAAAAAGGCCGCCCCCAGTGATCGCCGGAGGCCGCCCTTCTGCCGTCATATGCTGTTGTTATCGTTTCCCGCAGGCACAGGACGCTTGTTCTTCACATAGGTCTCCCATACATGCAGGCGGTCGCTCTCGTCGATCTGCCGCAGCACTCTGGCAGGCACACCGACGGCGATGCTGTTGGGCGGGATATCTCGGGTCACCACCGCACCGGCGGCAATAATGCTGCCCGCCCCGATGGTCACGCCGCCGCACACCGTCACGCCGGAACACAGCCAGCAGTTGTCCTCAAGCGTGATGGGCGCGGCATACTCCAGCTCATGGCAGCCGTTGGGATAGTCCGTATAGGCCCGCTCCTTCGCAACAAAGGGATGGTTCGGCGTGGCCAGCGTCACATTGGGCCCGATAAGGACATTGTCTCCCAGCGTGATAGGCGCCACATCCAGAAATACACACTTGTAATTGACGAAACAGTTTCGCCCCACATGGATATTTACACCGTATTCACAGTAAAAGGGTGCAAACGCCTCGAAATTCTTTCCTTTCGCGGAGGGGATCAGCCGCTCCAGCGCCCGCTGCTTGGCCTTACCGCGCCACAGCGCAATGCGGTTGAACCGGTCACAGCGAACCATGCCGGTGCGGTGACGCCTTGCGATCTCCTTGTCGGCGGGGCTATAAAGCCGCCCCGACACCATGCGTTCCCATTCATTGATGCTTGCCTTCATAGCGGTCTCCTTCTTTATTACTTTCATTATAGCGGCATTATAACATATTGTCCGGCACTTTTCCATGCCCTCCCCTCACTGCGCCAGCATTGCCCCCTGACAAAGTTACAAAAATTTTTCCAATCTACCTATTGACATGGTAGGAATTTAGGTTTACAATCCCTACTTGCAAGGTAGGTAATTGCGGATAAGGAGGCAATTCACATGATGATCTCATCCAGAGGGCGCTATGCGCTGCGTGTCATGCTGGATATGGCGGAGCACGGCGGCGGTGAATGGCTTTGTCTCCGGGACATCGCCCAGCGGCAGCAGCTCTCTAAAAAGTATCTGGAAAGCATCATGGCCGCACTGAACCGCGCCGGTCTGGTGGAAGGTACGGTGGGCCGCTCCGGCGGTTACCGGCTGACCCGTCCGCCGGAGGAATATCCGGTGGGCGAAATTCTCCGGGCGGCGGAGGGCGACCTGTCACCCATATCGTGCCAGTCCGAGGAGGGCGCAGGCTGCGGCAGCTCCTGCGACTGCGACGCCCGGCTTTTTTGGCAGGGGCTGGAGGAGCAGATCAATTCCTATATCGACAACCATACACTGGCGCAGTTTATGCGCGTCAACGAAACAACACCGGCCGCTGCGGCACGGAAAGAAGATAAGGTGATGTAATATGAGTAAGGCACTTTTGGAAATTAAAGACCTGCACGTTCGGGTGGAGGAAAAGGAGATCCTTCACGGCGTGAATTTGGCCGTGGGACATGACGAGACCCATGTGCTCATGGGCCCCAACGGCACCGGAAAATCCACGCTGGGCTATGCCGTCACCGGCAATCCGGCGTACAGCGTCACCGCAGGCTCTATCCTGTTTGACGGCGAGGATATTACGGCGCTTCCCGTCAACGAGCGGGCGAAGAAGGGCATTTTCCTGTCCTTCCAGAACCCGCTGGAGGTTCCCGGCGTGACCCTCAGCGCCTTTATCCGCAGCGCGCTGGAGCAGAAGACCGGCAGCCGTCTGCGGCTGTGGGACTTCAAGAAAAAGCTCAAGGAGACCATGGCCCTGCTGGACATGGACGAGAGCTACGCCGAGCGCGACCTGAACGTAGGCTTCTCCGGCGGCGAGAAGAAGAAGGCCGAGATTTTACAGATGCTGATGCTGGAGCCCAAGCTGGCCATTCTGGACGAGACAGACTCCGGTCTGGACGTGGACGCGGTGCGCACCGTCAGCGAGGGCGTCCGCCTGTTCCGAGAGCGGACCCATGGCTCGCTGCTCATCATCACCCACTCCACCCGTATTCTGGAGGCCCTCCATGTGGATGCGGCCCACGTGATGGAGGAGGGCGTCATCGTCCGGAACGGCGGCGCCGAGCTGGTGAATGAGATCAACGAAAAGGGCTTCGGCAGCCTGAAGGACGATTGAACCGGGAGGCTCCTGATATGGCAGATTTCAAGGAAAAAACCTATGTAGAGGACGTAGACCGCAGCGTCTATGACATCCGGGACGAGGAGCACGACGCCTACCGCATGGAGTCCGGTCTGACGCCGGAGATCGTTGAAAAGCTCTCCAAGGAGAAAAACGACCCCGCGTGGATGCAGCAGTTCCGTCTGGAATCCCTTCAAATTTATAACGAGATGAAGCTCCCTGACTGGGGCCCCTCCATCGAGGGACTGGACATGGATCACATCGCCACCTATGTCCGTCCCAACACCAAAATGCGCAATGACTGGAAGGACGTGCCGGAGGACATCAAGGAGACCTTCGAGCGGCTGGGCATCCCCCAGGCCGAGCGGAAATCTCTGGCCGGTGTGGGCGCGCAGTACGACTCTGAACTGGTGTACCACAATGTGAAGGACTCCGTGGCCGCCGAGGGCGTGGTGTATACCGACATGGAGAGCGCCCTGAAGGGCGAATACGCCGACATGGTGCGCAAGTACTTCATGAAGCTGGTGACGCCCCACGACCATAAGTTCGCGGCGCTGCACGGCGCGGTGTGGTCCGGCGGCTCCTTCGTGTATGTGCCCAAGGGCGTTCACCTGTCCATCCCCCTGCAATCCTACTTCCGTCTGAACGCCAAGGGTGCGGGACAGTTCGAGCATACCCTCATCATCGTGGACGAGGGCGCCAGCCTGCACTTCATCGAGGGCTGCTCCGCCCCCAAATACAACGTGGCCAACCTCCACGCCGGCTGCGTGGAGCTGTATGTGAAGAAGGGCGCCAAGCTCCGGTACTCCACCATTGAGAACTGGTCGAAGAACATGTACAACCTGAACACCAAGCGGGCACTGGTGGAGGAGGGCGGCACCATTGAGTGGGTGTCCGGCTCCTTCGGCTCCCATGTGGGCTGCCTGTACCCCATGAGCATTCTCAAGGGCGACAACTCCCGCATGGAGTTCACCGGCGTCACCTTCGCCGGAGCGGGACAGGATCTGGACACCGGCGCAAAGGTGGTCCATGTGGGCAAGAACACAAGCTCCTACATGAATACCCGCTCCATCAGTAAGAGCGGCGGCATCAGCACCTTCCGCAGCAGCGTGGTGGTGGAAAAGAACGCCAAGGGCGCCAAATCCGCCGTGTCCTGCCAGTCCCTGATGCTGGATTCCGACTCCCGCTCCGATACCATCCCCGCCATGGACATCCGGACAAAGGACGCCGCCATCGGCCACGAGGCCAAGATCGGCGCCATCAGCAACGAGGCGGTGTTCTATCTCATGAGCCGGGGCATGAGCGAGGAGGACGCGCGGGCGCTGATCGTCAGCGGCTTTGCCGACAATGTGTCCAAGGAGCTGCCTCTGGAGTACGCCGTGGAGATGAACAACCTGATTCGGCTAGAAATGAAGGGCAGCATCGGCTGAAAGTCCAATGGTATGAAGTCAAGTAGGTGATGCAAGAAAATTTTGAAGAAAAG
>CAVBAZ010000106.1:0-15859 GCA_963593515.1 Bacteroidaceae bacterium | reverse complement strand
CTTCAGCGCGGCCCGGATAGCCACGATCAGGACAAGGCCGCCCACCAGCTTGATGATCTGCACATACCACACGGCCTGGGTATCGAAGTGGATGAACTTCGTATCCAGCCACCACGCCGCCAGCAGACCCACCGTGGCGCCCATCAGCTTCCATGCGTTCTCCACGCCGTGGGCCAGATTGTCCGCGTCCACATCGGCGGGGAAATGGTACAGCGACACGAACAGCAGATATCCCGCCGCCAGCGCCAGCATCACGCCGATCACCGCGGCCATGACGCCGTGACGGATGTCGCTGTGCTCCATGACGGGGTACAGCGCGAACAGAAGCACCACCGCCGTCACGGCGGCTACGCCCACGTCCAGCGGCGTATGAACACCCAGATACATGCGGGAGAAGGGCACCAGCACCGCAATGACGATGCATACCACCCGCACCCATTTGCGGCGGGTAAACCGGGCGATGCCGCCGAAGGTGCCCACGGCGTTCTGGGTATGGCCGCTGGGGAAGGAATAGCCGGTGGCCTGGGCGCGGGCGCTCTCCACGATGGTGAAATTGCTGTCCAGCACCCACGGACGGGGAATACGGCAAAGCAGCTTCAAAAACTGGTTCAGCACCGTTCCGGCAAAGCCTACCGCCAGCAGATAGTACCCCTCCTTCTTGCTGACGCACCAGAACACGAACAGCGCCGCCACCATGAACACCAGCTCCTCGCCCAGATGGGTGACAAGGGAAAAGACGGTGTCCAGAAACGGCGTGCGGATGGATTCCAAGGCGTATAAGACCTGCATAAACGCACCTCCTGACGGATTTGGTGAACAACGCCTCCGGTGCTTTTCACCGGAGGCGTTGCGGGTCGAACAAAGAGCTTACTTGACGCAGATGGTCTCGATCTCCACCAGAGCGCCCTTGGGCAGCGCACCCACCTCCACAGCGGAGCGGGCGGGATACTGGCCCTCGGTAAAGAACTCGGCGTACACGGCGTTCATGGCGGCAAAGTCGCCCATGTTCTGCAGGAACACGGTGGTCTTGACCACGTTGTCCATGGTCAGGCCGGCCTCGGTCAGGATAGCCTTGATGTTGGTCAGCACCTGACGGGTCTGCTCGGTGATGCCACCGGGGACGAACTCGCCGGTGGCGGGATCGAAGGGCACCTGACCGGAGGTGACAAGGAAATTACCGCAGTCGATGGCCTGAGAATAGGGGCCGATGGCGGCGGGAGCATTGGTGGTGGAAATGATCTTCTTCATGGGAACATCCTCCTTTATTTACTGTACGTCCATGGTACACCACGGCAGGGAAAATGTCAACGAGTAACCAACGGGGCGGCCCCTCAATATACTGATGCAGGGAGAGACCTTCTCTCCCGTGAAGCGTGCAACACGCAAAAGGGAGGCGCATATGAACCAAATCATTTCGATCCGGGACGCCGCCCTGACGTATCAGGCCCGCAACGGCGAGGTGGAAGCGCTGCGGCGCGTCTCCTTCGACGTGGCGGAGGGGGAGTTCGTCAGCATCGTCGGGCCGTCCGGCTGCGGAAAATCCACACTGCTGGGTGCGCTGGCGGGTCTGGAGACGCTGGACGGCGGCACGGTGACACTGTGCGGCGCGCCGGTATCCGGGGCCAGCGGCCATGTGGGCTTCATGCCCCAGCGGGATCAGCTGTTTGAATGGCGCACCATCCGGGACAATGTGCTGCTGGGGCTGGAGATCCGCCGCGACCGCGACGCGGAGCACCGGGCCCATGTGGACGCCCTGCTGAAGCGCTACGGGCTGGCGGAGTTCGCCGCCAAGCGGCCCGACCAGCTCTCCGGCGGCATGCGCCAGCGGTGCGCCCTGATCCGCACACTGGCCACAGGGCCGGATATCCTGCTGCTGGATGAACCGTTTTCCGCCCTGGACTATCAGACCCGTCTGGCGGTATCCGGCGACATCTGGCGCATCATCCGCGGCGAGGGCAAGACCGCCCTGCTGGTGACCCACGATATCTCCGAGGCTGTCAGCATGTCGGACCGGGTGGTGGTGCTGTCCCGGCGGCCCGCCGTGGTGAAGGCGGTGTTCGACATGGGGGAGCTGCGGCCGCTCGCGCCCATGCAGCGGCGGGAGAATCCGGCCTTCCCCCGTTACTTCGACGCCATATGGAAGGAGCTGGAGCTGCATGAATGAGGCCGTATCGTCCAAGCGGGCGCGGTATCTGCTGGCGCTGCGGCGGCAGACCCGGCGGGTGCGTATCTGGCAGATATCCCTGCTGGTGGGCTTTTTCGCCTTCTGGGAACTCAGCTGCCGCGTGGGGCTCAGCGACGGCTTTCTGGTCAGCTGTCCCAGCCGCATTGCCGCCACGTTTCTGAACCTGTGTCGGGGCGGCGACGTGCTGGTGCATGTGGGCACCTCCTGCTGGGAGACGGCGGTGGGGTTCCTGCTGGGCACCGCCGCCGGTACGCTGATCGCCGTGGCCATGTGGTGGTGGCCCACCCTCAGCCGGGTGCTGGACCCGTATCTGGTGGTGCTCAACGCCCTGCCGAAAACGGCGCTGGGGCCCATCTTCATCGTGTGGATGGGCGCGGGCACCGGGGCCATCATCGTCATGACCCTGGCCATTTCGCTGATCGTCACCATCCTGAACATGTACGAGGGCTTCCGCGCCACGGACGCCCAGAAGCTGCGGCTGATGGCCGCTATGGGGGCCAGCCGCTGGCAGACGCTGCGGATGCTGGTGTTTCCCGCCAACTACGCCACGCTGCTGAACACCCTGAAGGTCAACGTGGGCCTTTCGTGGGTGGGCGTCATCATGGGCGAGTTCCTTGTCTCACGCGCCGGTCTGGGCTACCTGATCGTCTACGGCTCACAGGTGTTCAATATGGATCTGGTGATGACCAGTGTGTTGTTGCTGCTGGTGGCCGCGGTGGTCATGTACCGGCTGGTACTGTGGGTGGAAAAAATACTGTATCGTTTATTGGGGGTAAAATCATGAAAAAGATCTTCGCGCCAATTCTTGCCGCCCTGACGCTGCTGCCGCTGCTGTGCGGCTGCGGCGCCGGGCAGACGGAGAAGGAGCTGACCACCGTCCGGCTCAACGAGGTGACCCATTCCGTGTTCTACGCGCCGCAGTATGTGGCCATGGAGCTGGGCTTCTTTGAGGAGGAGGGCCTTGCCATCGAGCTGACCAACGGCGGCGGCGCCGACAAGGTCATGACTGCCGTGGTGTCGGGACAGAGCGACATCGGCCTTGCCGGGCCGGAGAGCTGCGTCTACATTTACAATCAGGGCAAGGACGACTATCCCGTGGTGTTCGCCCAGCTGACGGCCCGCGACGGCGCGTTCCTCATGGGCCGGGAGGATGTAGCTTTCAATTGGGATGACCTCCGGGGCAAGACCATCATCGGCGGCCGCAAGGGCGGCGTGCCGGAGATGACGCTGGAATACGTCCTGCGCCAGCACGGCCTTGAGCCGCAGGTGGACGTGATCGTGGACACCAGCGTGCAGTTCAACATGATGGCCGGGGCCTTCACCGGCGGGCAGGGTGACTATGTGACGCTGTTCGAGCCTGCCGCCACGCAGGTGGTCAACTCCGGCGAGGGGTATATCCTCTGCTCCATCGGCGCGGAGAGCGGCCGCATCCCCTACACCGCCTATTTCGCGTCCCAGAGCTACACGGCCCAGCATGACGACGTGATCGCCGCCTTCTGCCGCGCTGTGGCCAAGGCGCTGGACTGGGTGGATTCCCACACCGACCGGGAGGTGGCGGAGGCCATCATCGGCCAGTTCCCCGATACCAGCCTTGACACGCTGGAGGCCGTCACCGCCCGCCACCGTGAGATCGGCGCGTGGAACATGCCGCTGACCATGGAGCAGGCGTCGCTGGAGCGGCTGGAGACCGTCATGACACAGGCCGGAGAGCTGACGGAGGCGGAGTGGGTGGACTTCGACAGACTGGTGGATAACCACTGGGCGGAAACCGCGCGTTGACCCTGCTGACAACAAAGAAAGGGCGGTCATATGACCGCCCTTTCTTTGTTGTGTGGTTTACATAATTTTGCAGTGAATGGCGTGATCTGCGGCAAGGAGACCTCTTGGGCCGTCACTGTCCGCTAAATGTGGTAGTTACCCGACAAAATCCCTCAATTTTTTGTGTTTTTTCGCTTTTTTTATAGACAAGCCCGCTCCCGGATGCTATACTTGCTTTGAATAGTATTATGTAAATCGGTGGAAAGGCATTATGTCTCCCCTGTGTTTGCATGTCTGCGTATTCTGATGGAGAGCGAGGAACACAGTATGAAGCTATTACGAAGGGGCACCGCCCTGCTGCTGAGCGTGGCGATGGTGGTCGGTCTGGTGGCCGGCGGCCTGCTGATCCACACCATGGCGGACACCGCCATGCAGTGGAACAATGCCAGTCTGGACGACCTGAGCCGCTTTTATGAGACCGGCAACGCCCGCAGCCCCGGTATGATCTCCACCGTGAGCGGCGACGCCGGCGGCAAGTCCTACGGCATGTATATGTTCGCCAGCAAGGCCGGAACGCCCCACGCCTTTGCCGAGTGGTGCAAGAACAACTTCCCCTCCGGCAGCGTCTACCGGGATATCGGCGAGCGGCTGGACAGCGCCTATCACTATATCTCCGACGGCTACGGCGCGTACTTTGACGCCGCGTGGACGACGGTGGCCTCCCTTTACGGCGACACCTTTGCCAGCGCCCAGTACGACTATACCAAGGAGACCATTTACGAAAATGTGGTGAACCGCGTTAAGACGGCGGTCCCCACCTTCAATATCGACAATTACTCCGTGGCGCTGAAAAACGTGTTCTGGAGCCGCGCCGTGCAGCACGGCGCTTCCGATGCCTGCTCCCTGATCGTGAAGGCTTTCAACAAGCTGGGCGGCTTTGCCAACCAGCCGGAGGCACAGCTGATCCAGGCGATCTATGATGAGTGCAGCCGTCTGGTGACGGCGGACGGTCTGCGGCAGGAGAACGGCCGCACCGGCCCCGCCATGTCCGGCGATACCGCCAACAAGTACGGCACCGCCGGTCTGATCCTGCGGTACTTCTTCGGCTGCTCCGGCGATGTGCAGATGGGCGTTTACCGCCGTCTGGCCGTCAACGAGCCGGCCGACGCGCTGGTAATGCTGATGAACAACGGCTACGCCAACGCCTTGAAGGCGGACGGCAGCTACCGGCTGCTGTACAGCCAGAACCAGCTGCTGGCGGTGGACGGCACCAACGGCGCCACCACCCTGAACGCCACCGGCGCGGAGGGCGCGTCCCAGACCTTTACCCTGAACTACTACGCCGGCGGCTTCTATACCCTGAATATGCAGGTGGGCGACAAGGCGCTGCGTCTCAGCGCCGACGGCACGGCGGTGAAGCTGACCGCGCCCTCTGTGGCGGCTTCCCAGCTGTGGGAGCTGGAGCAGGGCGGCAGCGGCTATCTGCTGAAAAACAAGGGCACGGGTACATATCTCAGCGCACAGGACAATAAGCTGCTGATGGCGGCGGAGAATCCCGCCGCGTGGCAGTTCGCCTCCCTGACCGCCAGCGCGGCGGAGTGGATCACCTCCGGCGTGATCTATCCCACGGAGGACAGCGTGCTGATCGCGGGCCGTTCCTCCTTCCCCGTGCGGGGCGTGGTCTCCTGCTCCTCTGCCATCACCTCTCTGAATATCTCCATCCTCTCCAGCAGCGGCAGCGCCGCCATCAACCGGACGGTGTCCCCCAACGCCGCGTCCTATGACCTGAAAAAACTGGATGATTCCGTGGCCTACAGTGCGCTGGGCGCAGGCACCTACACCTTTGTGCTGACCGCCGCCGCCGCCAACGGCCAGACAGTGGAGCTGGCCCGTTCCACCTTCACCGTCAAGCCCAACGACGGCTCCAACATCAGCGATGAGTCCTTCCTCGTCACCTTCGACGCGCAGGGCGGCACCATCAACGGCAACAGCTCCAAGCGCGTTACGCTGGATAACGTGGTATACGGCGATCTGCCCACCGCCAGCCGTCAGGGCGCGCAGTTCCTCGGCTGGTTCACCGCCGAGGGCGAGCAGATCCTTGCCTCCACGCCGGTGCGCGCCGCCAACCTGACACTGTACGCCCGCTATGCCGGCGTACACACCTACACCTTCCTTGACGCCTCCGGCAAGCGCTATTACAGCGGCACCGCCGCCGCGGGCGAGCTGATCGCGGCGCCTGCCATCCCGCCGGTCAAATCACCTGACAGCAAGTATTCCTACACCTTCAAGGGCTGGGAGGGCTTCACTGCCGGCGTGACCATCATGGGCGACGCGGACGTGACCTTCAAGCCGCTGTATGATGCCGTTCCCCTCAACGAGATCAAGGATCCCGACGATCCCAGCGTGGAATACGCGCTGGCGGTGATCCCCGGCACCTCTGTGGCGGAGCTGCTGAACGGTGACAGCACCGCCGCCGTTTACAGCGGCAAGACGCAGGTCACCAGCGGCAATATCTGCACCGGCATGACGCTGAAAGCCGGAGATACCACCTTTGCGCTGGTGGTGCTGGGCGACACCAACGGCGACGGCCGCATCACCATTACCGACGTGGTGGCCATTCAGTCCCATGTGGTGGGCAAGAAGTCGCTGGAGGGCGTCTATGCGCTGGCGGCGGATATCAACATGGATGACAAGGTCACCGTGACCGACGTGGTCAAGGCCGCCCGCATCGTGGTGGGCAAGGACAGCTTCGATAAAATCGGCTGACACAGGAGGAAGGCTGCATCATGAAAAACAATCGTATCATCAAGACGCTGGTTCTGATGCTGGCGCTGCTGGTCATATTGCTGCCGCAGCGGGCTGAGGCTGCCTCCGCCGCCCTCAGCGGCAACGGCACTGTGCAGGCTGGCAGCACCGTGACGCTGAAGCTCAGCGTTTCCGGCAGCGGCATCATGGGTGTGAACGCCACGCTGAGCTATGACAGCAGCGTGCTGGAGTTCACCAACTACGATCAGCAGATCAGCGGCTGGACCATGGTGGTCAACGGCGACAGCTTTCTGTTGTACGACGTGTCCAATCCCATCAACTCCAGCACCAACGTGCTGTCCGTGACCTTCCGGGTCAAGAGCGGTCTGTCCGCGGGAACGGCCCTGAGCGCCAGCTTCAAGGACATCACCGTGACCGACGGCAACAACGAATCCAACGTCGGCTCCGCTTCATGGAGCGGTAAGGTGGACGCGCCGCTCAGCAGCAACTGCGACCTCAGCTCCCTCTCCTGCTCCAACGCCACGCTGAGCCCGGCCTTCAGCAAAAACACCACCTATTACACGGCCACCGTGCCCTATGCGGTGGAGTCCCTGAACCTCAGCTATAAGGCGGCGGAGGGCTCCTCCAAGGTCTCCGTCAGCGGCAATACGCTGGTGGTGGGCACCAATACGGTGACCGTTACCTGCACCGCCGCCACCGGCGCCAAGAAGAATTACACCATCTCCGTGACACGCCAGCAGGATCCCAACTATAAGCCCAGCACCGACGCCATGCTGAAGGAGCTGACGCTGGACGTGGGCACCCTCAGTCCCGCCTTCTCTGGTGCGGTGACGGAATATGTGGCCTATGTCCCCTATGAGACCAAAACCGCCACCCTGTCCGGTGTGGCGAAGGACGAAAAGGCCCTGAACGTTACCGAGGCCAGCGCACAGCTGACCAAAGAGGGCGACACTGTGATGACCGTCACCTGCACGGCAGAGGACGGCGTTACCGCCAAGACCTACACCGTGCATGTGTACCGCATGCCGAAGTACGAGGGCATCATCCCCACCATGGAGATCGTTGACCCCAACATCCCGCCCGAGCCGCCCACCTACTCCGTCCCCATGACGGTGACGCTGCCCCTGGTCGGTGAGATGGCCACCACCACCGCCCTGATCATCGGCGCGGCGCTGCTGGTCATTATCCTGCTGCTGGTGGGCTTCCTGCTGGGCCGCATCGGCCACAACGGCGGATGCGATGACGGCGACGATGGAGATGACGGTAACGACGACAACACGCCGCCCCAGCCGCCCCGCCCCGACCGCAGCGAGCCGCATACACCGAAGCAGCCGCAGCAACCAGTAACGCAGCAGCGTCCGGCGCAGCAGACGGCTTCCCGTCCGGCACAGCGTCCCGCCGCGCAGCCTGCGCCGCGCAAGGTGTCCGACGATACGCTGACCAGTCCCTTCGTGGAGGATCTGTCCGGCAAGATGCAGCAGGAGCTGGCCCAGCGTCAGGCCGCAGAGGCCGCCGCACAGGCCGAGGCCGCGGAAGCCGCCCGTCAGGCGGCGGAGGCTGCCGATCCCGCCGCAGCCGCTGACAAGAATGTCAGCAGCATGTCGCTGGACGAGCTGTTGAACGACATACACAACATGTAATCACAAAAACGCCGCCCAGTTGGGCGGCGTTTTTGTGATTCAGTGAAAAGATAAAAGAGAAGAGTGAAGAGTTGAGGTGTGCCGCTGCACGGCACGATCAAAAGCCTCGCAGAGTTCGCGGCGCGGACGCCGCGAAGAGTTAAGATCATTTTTCTGACGACATGTGCGTCAGAAAAATTCTTCTCGGCCAGCAAGTGTGCCCGAAGGGCGCGCGCAGTCGGCCGCGATCCCTTTTGGCTATGAAATCGTCAGATTTCATGCCAGTAGTCTTAATAGTCCACCTTCATCAGGCACAGGCCCTCCGGCGGTGCGGTGGGGCCGGCCTGCTTGCGGTCGCGGCTTTCCAGAATGGCCTGCACCTGCTCCGGCTCCCAGAAACCACGGCCCACCTCCAGCAGCGTGCCCACCAGGATACGCACCATGTTCTGCAAAAAGCCGTTGCCGTGGAAGGTGAAGGTGATGCGATCCTTCCGCTGCTGGATGTCGATGGTGTCCACCGTGCGGACGGTGGACTTTTTCATGCGGGGATTGCCGCAGAAGGCGGCAAAATCATGCTCGCCCGTCAGATAGGCGGCGGCCTGCCGCATCCGCTCCACATCGGGGACATAGGGCAGCATGGTCACATACTTCCGGTCGAAGATGGGCTTGACCTCCCCCACGAACACCGTGTAGCGATAGGTCTTGCCCAGGGCATTATACCGGGCGTGGAACCGCGGCGCGCAGGGCTTCACCTCCCGCACGGCGATGGCGTCCGGCAGATAGCGGTTGCAGTAGTCCCGGATCACCTCCGGAGACTCCTTCACGTCCAGCTGGGCGTTGGCCACCATGGCCCGGGCGTGGACGCCCGCGTCGGTGCGGCCCGCGCCGATGATCTCCACCGGCCGGCCCGCAAGGCGGGTCAATACCGCCTCGATCTTGCCCTGAATGGTCTCCCGATCCGGCTGGCGCTCCCAACCAAAGAACCGCGTGCCGTCATAGGCGATGGTAAATTTATAATTCTGCATATTATTTCAGCTTCTTGATAAAGCAGCGGCGGCGCTTGTGCTGCTCGATGTCGAAATCCTTCCACTGGGACTGTACCTTTTCGTTGGTCTCCAGCATGGGGCCGGTCTCGGCCTGCTTGATGCCCAGCTTGAAACAGCCCTGCATGGCGTGGTACAGGATCATGGCGTTGACGCCCTTCTTCTGATAATCGGGCCGCACGGCGATCAGCAGCAGGTCGATGGTGTCGTTCTTCCGGAAGGCCTTCAGCAGATCGACCCAGCCAGTGGGGAAATACTTGCCCCGGCTCTTTTTCAGCGCTTCGGCAATGGAGGGTGCGGCCACGCCCATGGCCACCATGTCCTCATGCTCATCCATGATGAAGAAGGCCAGATTGGGGTTGATCAGCGGGGCGAACTTGCCGCTGTACCGCTTGATCTGCTTATCCGTCAGCTCCACCGTGCCGTACAGCGGCGCGTAGCAGGTGTTCACCAGCTGGAAGAACCGGGGGATCAGGCCGAAGTAATCCAGCCGCGTCCGGGGCCGGAACACATGCAGGTTGCAGCGCTTTTCCACAAATTCCGACAGCTTCCGCCACCGCTCGATGATCTTCTCGTCGGTGGGCACCTGAATGAGATTCTCCACCCAGTCCACGTCCTTCACATAGCCCAGCCGGGTCAGGTGATCGATGTAGTAGGGATGGTTATAATAGGTGAAGAAGCAGCTGCGGCGGTCGAAGCTCTCCACCAGCATGCCCTCCCGGTCAAGGTCGGTAAAGCCCAGCGGGCCGTGTACCTCGTCGCAGCCCTTTTCCTTGGCCCAGCGCTCCACCGTAGTGAACAGGGCGTTGGCCACCTGCTCGTCGTCGATGAAATCCACCTGCGTAAAGCGCATGCGGTTGGTGTTCCACTTCTCATTGGCCTTGTGACTGAGGATGGCGCCGATGCGGCCCACCATCTCGCCGTTGCGCATGGCCATCCAGCAGCGAGCCTCGCAGTATTCAAAGGCAGGGTTTTTCTTTTTGTTCCAGTCGCTCATGTCGTCATCAAAGGTGGCGGGGACGAACTGGGGCACGTCTTTATATAAAATGTTGGGGTATTCCACAAACTGGCGCAGCTGGCGCTTTGTGGTCACTTCAATGATGGAAACCATACTTGTTCCTCCTTACAGACACAATTTCAGTGTACCGCAAGATTCGCCAAAAAGCAACACAAAAAGAGTGGAAACGGCGCGGCGTATGTGGTATACTCATTATCAATAATATTATGATATCTGTTATGATATCGTCGGAGGTAGTCATATGGAGCTTTTCTGGTACAATATCAAGGAGATGGACGCCGCGGCCTATGACGCGGCCCTGTCCATGATGGACGCGCAGCGCCGCGCCCGGGTGAAGGATCTCCCCAACGAGGATGACCGCAAGCGCAGCGCCGCCGGTGAGGTGCTGCTGCGCAAGGCTGTGGCGGCGCGCCTGAACACCACGGCGGAGACCGCGCCGCTGGTCTGGGACGACAACGGCAAGCCCGGCGCGGAGGGCGACCCCTTCTACGTCAGCGTCAGCCACAGCGGCCCCTATGTGGTGGTGGCCGTGGGCGAGAAGGTGCTGGGCGTGGATGTGGAGGTCATTCGCGGCGCGGAGGAAAAGTTCATGCGCCGCACCTGCTCCGAAGCGGAGATGGCCTATATCCGCTACGGCGACGCCGGATGCTTCCAGCGGTTCTGGGAGTGCTGGACCGCCAAGGAAGCCCTGTTCAAGCTGACGGGCAAGGGCCCGCTGCTGGCGCTGAGCCGTCTTGCCCTGCCGGAGGGCGTGGCGCTGGATCACATCATGCACAATGGCTGCGCCGTCACCGTAGCCATGCAGCTGTAAGCGGGAGGAACCTACCATGTATTGTATCGGTATCGATCTGGGCGGCACCAACATCGCCGTAGGCGTGGTGGACGACCGCCATACCATCATTGCCGAAGCCAGCGTCCCCACCGGAGCCTTCCGCCCGGCGGAGGAGATGGTGGCCGACATGTGCCGCGCCGTGGAGATGGCGCTGGAGAAGGCGGGCCTGATCGCCGCCGACTGCGCCAGCATCGGCATCGGCTCCCCCGGCACCTGCGACAGCGAAGCCGGCGTGGTGCTGCGGGCCTATAATCTGGGCTGGTTCAACGTGCCGGTGTGCCGGATGCTCCACGAGCGCTTCGGCATCCCCGTGCATCTCAGCAACGACGCCAACTGCGCCGCGCTGGCGGAGACCGTGGCGGGCGCGGCGGTAGGCTGCCGCGACATGATCCTCATTACGCTGGGCACCGGCGTGGGCGGCGGCATCATCATCGACGGCAAAATTTACGCCGGTATGCGCTCCATGGGCGCCGAGCTGGGCCATACCCTGCTGGTGCTGGAGGGCGAGCACTGCACCTGCGGCCGCGACGGCTGCTGGGAGGCGTATGCCTCCGCCACCGCGCTGATCCGTCAGGGCAAGCGGGCCGGTGAGCAGCATCCCGAGTCCGCCCTTCATGGCCGGGAGGAGCTGACGGCGCTGGACGTGTTTCAGGCCGCCGACGCGGGCGATGCCGCGGCGCAGGCGGTCATTGACCGGTGGTGCGTCTATGTGGCGGCTGGTCTGACCGATCTGGTCAACAGCCTTGCGCCGGAGATGATCCTGCTGGGCGGCGGCATCAGCCGTCAGGGCGAGCGCATCCTGGCCCCTATACGGGCCTATGTGACGGAGCACTGCTTCGGCGGCCGCGAGGGCGCGATCCCCGTCATCGCCGCAGCGCAGCTGGGCAACGAAGCCGGCATCATCGGCGCGGCGGCGCTGTGACCGGCCTTCGGGGCGGGTCATCACCACACTGACAGGCAGGATTTGTAACATGGAGCTGATCGTTGAATTTGATTTGAACGCGGATTTGGTGTCTGTTCCGGAAAGAGTGGTCGAAAGCATCGATGTGATCCGTCAGCGCTTTCTGCGGTGGGTCTATTCTCCGGAGGGCAAAAGGAAGCTCACAAAAAAGATGGAAAGCCCTGACGGACAGCGCTTTGCGTGCGTCTGCTATAACAGCGAGGAATTTATCGACTGGCTGAACAAAAAGGTCCTGCAAGCCGGAGAAGACAGGGCGGCGCTGGTGGAAAAGAACGTCGACAGCCAAGCCTGCGACGACGTTCCATCCATTTTCTTCTAATAGAAAGGGCGGGCACGTATGCAGCTTGCCCGTGATGGTCCTCATGAATATCGTCCTGAAATTCGATCATTCGACCGACACAGTTTTTGTCCCTGACGGGTATATCTCGGATGTCAGGGCGCTTCACCTGCGCTTCTTTGACTGGCTGTATGATAACCCTCAATACATGACGTATGACGAAAAGAGACACGCGGTGTATGCCTATGACGCAGCGGCATTTTTGACCTATCTCAATCAGGTCGTCCTTTGCGCAAGCAATGAAAAGGCATACTTCGTTCCCCCAACGCAAAAACTCCATGGTAAGCTTTACCGTCTGGAATTTTGACACCGGAACAGAAGCCTATAAAGTTGAGGTGTAGGATGTGAAAAAGATCCGTATTATAGCAGATCCGTATCTGTTTTCGTTGACGCTTTTTGGATTAACTTTGAACTGCGGTGGGGTGGCTTGGGGCCTTTGGATGTGTCATGACGCTTCTTATACTTCTAGAGTGGACGAAATAGGGGTAAAACTAACGATGTTGGCAATGGGACTTGCAATTGTTGCTATCGCGTTATTTTGGGAAACCCGCTGGGCCAATATTCTTGTGCTATCCCCGGCGAAAATCGAACTGTGCTCCCTCTTTAAAAAGCCCATAACGTATGAGTATCGGGAGTTCCCTTACATCTACCGGGCCAGCTACCGGCATTGTCTTGCCGGTGCGCCGGACATCGGCCCCGTGATCGTCTATCTGGTACTCTCCCGGCGACGGCTGTCGTCCTTTGAGAAAACGCACATCAATCAGGTAACGTCTCCCACCGATGTCATCAAGATCAAATTCAGCAAGAAGCGCTATCAAGCCCTGTTGGAGTACATGCCGCCCAAGCTGAGCCGCGAGGTGGCCCGCACCTTCGCATCGTACTTAAATGAACAAAAATAAATAAGCAGACTGCATGAGACAGTTAACAGGCACAACGGAATGATCTGCTGTGCCTGTTCTTGTTTCATCTGAATTGTCAAGCAGCTTTCACGGGGCATTTCTATACACCTTTTGGTGTGCCGCGCGAGCAGCCCTTGCCTCTCCCCTTGGGAGAGGTGGCCGAGCGTAGCGAGGACGGAGAGGGTCGACACGTTAAGAAAATATGCCGGTGGCATATTTTTAGTGTCGATCTCAGCGGCTATGCCGCTGTAGCATCCATCTTGGTTTGCACCGTACCATCTTGGATGCCCTCTCAGTCACCTGCGGTGACAGCTCTCCCAGAGGGAGAGCCAAGGCGTTACATCACATGTTGGTATGAGCTGTTTTACGGTCATTCATCAAACTTCCGGCCTTATTTTTTGTCAGGTTCGGCCAAAATTCATAATTTTGACTTTTCTTTTCCTTCATTCTCTGGTATATTAAAGTGTTGTAATGCATTTTACCCCGGAGGAGGAAACCCCATGAAACGCATATTGTTACTGATCCTGGCCCTTGTGCTGGCGCTGGCTCTGGTGGCCTGCCGCGGCAAGGCGCAGGAGGATACCACCGACGTAGTGGATAACAGCACCCTGTCCAACAGTGCACAGCTGCCCATGACCGAAGCCAGCTATCTGGAATACGACAACGGCCAGATCACCTGCCGCTTCCGCAAGGACGAGGACGGCTGGAAGTGGGTGGACAACGAAGCCTTCCCGCTGGACGCCACCTACATTGAGGAGACGCTGGCGGAGCTGGACGCCATGTCCGCGTCCCTGACGCCGGTAGAGCCCGCCGTGGAAGCGGCGGACGCCGGACTTGACGACGCCCAGCGCTACCTCACCGTCACCGTGGGCGAGGAGACCACCACCCTGCGCTTCGGCGACCAGAAGGACGACCAGTGGTACATGGCCGTGGACGGACAGGAGGACACCTATCTGGTGGCCGACGAGTTCGTGCAGCGGATGAACAGCAGCATATACAGCATGGCGGTGCTGCCCACCCTGCCGGAGCTGACGGAGGACAACCTGACGGTCATCACCGTCCGGGGCAGCGGCGAGGGACAGACCGTCCGCATGAGCAAGACCGACGAGGGCTGGATATGCGAGAACCGGCAGGTCACGGAGCAGGTGCAGGCCATGGAGGCCGCGCTGGCGGACTTCACCTTTGACAGCTGCTTCAACTTTGATCCCTCGCCCGACGCCGCGCCCCTGTGCGGCCTGACCGCGCCCACCGCGACGGTCACCGTCGCCTATGTCAACACCGTGGGTACCGAGACCACCCTGACCCTGACACTGGGCGATCTGCGGGAGGACGGCAGCTATTACGCGACATTGAACGACGACACCACCGTATATCTGGTGTCGCAGGATAAGGTGGCGGCGTTTCTGGCGCTGCTGTAAGTAGGGAGGCGAGCCTATGCGCCTGTTGATCGTGGAGGACGAGACCCGTCTGGCGGATACCCTGCGCCAGCTGCTGCACCGGCAGGGCTACACCGCTGACGTGTGCTATGACGGCGTCAGCGGTCTGGACAACGCCCTGACCGGCATCTATGACCTGATGGTGCTGGACGTGATGCTGCCGGGCCTGAACGGCTTTCAGGTGGCCCAGAAGCTCCGCGCCGCCGGCGTTACCACCCCCATACTGATGCTGACGGCCAAAAGCGACCTGAGCGACCGGGTCCACGGGCTGGACTGTGGCGCGGACTACTATCTCACCAAGCCCTTCGAGCCGGAGGAGCTGCTGGCCTGCGTCCGCACCCTGCTGCGGCGGGGTGGTGGTCAATTGCAGGAGAGCGACGCCCTCAGCTGGGGCGACCTGTCGCTGGAGCGCGGCACCTTTACTCTCAGCTGCAACGGCCGGGACGTGCGGCTCAGCCGCCGGGAGTACGACCTGATGGAGCTTCTGATGCGCAACGGCACGCAGGTGGTCACCAAGGAACAGCTGCTGGTGAAGGTCTGGGGCTATGACTCGCAGGCCGAGGACAACAATGTGGAGGTCTATATCTCCTTCCTGCGGCGGAAGCTGACCCACCTGCACTCGCAGGTGAAGATCAAGACGCTGCGGATGCTGGGCTATTGCCTGACGCAGGAGGTGGACGCATGATCCGCAAGCTGCGCTGGAAGATCACCGGCGTAACGCTGCTGGTGTCGGCGCTGGTGCTGACGGCGGTGTTTGCCTGTGTGTATCTCTTTTCCCGCAATAACATTGCCGAAAGCTATGAATACCAGCTGCGGCAGGCAGTGGTCTCCGGCACGTCCGAGGCACGGGTGCCCTGCTTCGTGGCGGAGGTGCTGCCCAGCGGCACCGTCCGCGTCTCCGGCAGCAATTACTACGACTTACAGGACGAGGATACCCTGCTGCCGCTGGTGACGGCGGCGCTGTCCGCCGACGCGGACAGCGGCGTGCTGCGGACGCAGCATATG
>CAVBAZ010000105.1:0-3956 GCA_963593515.1 Bacteroidaceae bacterium | reverse complement strand
AGTCCGTGACGCGGGAACTGACCTTCGACGAAAACGGGAAAACAGTAGATATGACTGATGCGCTGGGCTCTACCAAGACCCGCACTTCCCATCGCGTCATTCAGGCACCGGAGTTGGTTCTGACTCGGCTGCGGGAATGGATGCGCTATGTGGCGACTCTGCCGAAGGGGTTGGAGGTGCTGACCCCGGAGGGCTTTGTTTTCATCAGCACACGCACCATGTCCATGCGGACGTACAGCGGCTTCCGCGCCAGCTATCGTCACTTTCTGGATCGCAGCGGCTTTTCCGGCGAGGGCTTGAATCTCCATCGGTATCGCCACACCTATGCCTCCATGCTTTTGGAGCAGGAGATCAACCCCAAGATCGTCCAGAAGCTGCTGGGCCATCGGGACGTGTCCACCACGCTGGGCATCTATACCCATGTGGTGCCGGAGGTATTCGCCGGTGTTGCCGCCGCTGTGGATACTGCCTCGCAGCAGTTGATGGACGGCACCTACACGCCGAAGCGCAGCGCAGAAGCCGTCAGGGCGCAGCTACAGCAGATCGACCCGATGCTGTCGGAGGACATGACCGTGAATCTCAAGTATTTGTAAGGTTCTCAGGGCACAAAAGCCGTACAGCTTAATACAGCTAGAGACCTAAAACAAGGCAACATTTGGAAACACAAGGCGGCAAAGTGTCCGTCGCACGCAGACATCGAAAATTTCATCAAAAACGAGAAAAACCTTGGAAACACAAGGTTTCCAAGGTTTTCTCTTGGTGGAGACTGCTGGACTCGAACCAGTGACCTCCTGCGTGTGAAGCAGGCGCTCTAACCAGCTGAGCTAAGCCTCCATATATTCGACAACCCATACGGATTGCCGAAGTGGTGACCCGTACGGGACTCGAACCCATGTTACAGCCGTGAAAGGGCCGTGTCTTAACCACTTGACCAACGGGCCATAACCCTGTCGAAGGGTGCGGGAGAGATGTTTCCATCTCTCCCGCGATGGTAGCGGCGACTGGATTCGAACCGGTGACACTGCGGGTATGAACCGCATGCTCTAGCCAACTGAGCTACGCCGCCATGTGCTCGACAGGCACGAATTACTATAGCATATGCTGCCGGGTTTTGTCAATACCTTTTTTAAAAAATTTGGGAGCGCGGCAGATGCAGCACTTATAGATCCTCACATCGCCCCCGCAGCAGTCGAAGATGATCGACAAGCTGCTGAACAACATGGATATCATCCTCAAAAAGCCCGGAAACATTGACCGTGGCGGTCGTATCAATTCCCAGCAAGTAATCTGTAGATACCTTGAAAAGACTGGCCAACTCGACAACATATTGCGTAGAGGGAACGGATATCCCCTGCTCCCACGCATTGACGCTGGAACGTGTAATGCCAAGCTGCTTTGCCAAATCAGCTTGCGTAAGTCCCCGTTGCTCCCGAATTGTTTTGATTCTATCTGCGACCATTTACATCACCCTGTGTAGTATGGTATAGATAGCAAGCAGGTATTGCATTATCAAAAAGATGTTTATAATTGACATTTTGTAACAACCTGCGTATACTGTACCTTGGGAGGTGCAATCATGCAAAAAAGGATCAGCAACTGGCTATTTATTTTCTACGTGCTTTTATTCGTACTTATCCTTTGTAGTTGTAACAGCAAATCATCCACCAACTCCGCCACTGCGCAGGACACAAGTAAACTATGTGAAGCAACCGGATGTAAAAGCGAAGCCTGCGAGGGCTACAATTATTGCGAAGCCCATATCTGTCAAATCGACGGGTGTCAAAATGCCACCACGGTTCGTTGGGGAAAATATTGCCAAGAGCATATGTGTTCAAGAGAAGGGTGTAGCAATCCTCGCGCAGAGGAGAGCAACTTGTGCGCCGCGCACAATGATCCGAATCAATTATGCGAAGCAGAAGGCTGTACGCGCTTAAAAATTATAGGAGAGAAGTATTGCTCCTCACACAAAGTAGGGTATACCTGTAGCTACTGGAACTGTAAAAATGAATCTAAAGAAGGCTCCAGCTTCTGTATTGAACACCAGTCTATGCAATGCAAATACGAGAATTGTCATAACCCGGTCGGCTCTCTGTCTGATTATAAAAACACTAACTACTGTAGTTCTCATGGTTGTCGTTATCCAGACTGTAACGAAAAGAACAACGGCAATTCCTTTCTCGGTTACTGCGACTATCATGAAAAAATTTATTTGGAAAATCCCAGCTCTGTATCTAACAACAATAATCAAAATTCTGCGCTCAGAGACACGCTTATCGTTGATGATGCCGGCAAACAACTTTGGAAAGTATACGCAAAATCCGGCGAGTTTCATTTTAAGGCAAGCTGTAGTGGCCCCGGCTATTTCGGTATCAAGCTTCTCGACAGCAACCAAGACTTCTGCGCATTGGTTATGAACGAAACAGGAAGCTATGAACTTGACAAGTCCGTTTATGGGTTAATTGAGGGAGAAATGTACTACATACAGGTCGAATTTTCTCGCGGTACAATCACCTACTCATGGTCGGGAACATATGGCCACTAAGGAACGGAGGGTATTATGACAAATAATCTAAATTGCGAGTATATTACAAAAAAGCTTCAAGAAATTGGCAGTGATTTACAAGGACCCGATGTTGACTTTTCCACCTACATTGGGAATGGGCGGGACTTCCAAATCAATATAACTGCCAATCGTGGTATGATAAAGTTCAGTAAAGTCGCAGAATGCGGTAAGGTTAACCGCGCTCTCCGCCTTATTGATACGTTGCTGCAAAGTGAAGGATGTACCATATCCCGTTTTGAAACAGAGAAAAAGAGTCTTTTGGGTGCCCCGGAATATTGTATTGAGTTCTTCAAGTAATAAAAAGGTTGCCCGCATATGCGGGCAACCTTTTTATTACGTTGTATGGGTTATCAATACATGCCGCCCATGTCGCCCATGCCGGGAGCGGCAGCGGGTGCGGGAGGCTCGGGCTTGTCGGCCACCAGAGACTCTGTGGTCAGCACCATGCCGGACACACTGGCGGCGTTCTCCAGAGCGCTGCGGGTCACCTTGGCGGGGTCTACGATGCCGTTGGCGATCATGTCGCAGTACACTTCCTTATAGGCGTCGAAGCCGTAGCCGTTCTGGCCGGAGGTACGAACCTTCTCCAGAACCACGGAGCCGTCGATACCGGCGTTGGCCGCGATCTGGCGGATGGGCTCCTCCAGGGCCTTGGCCACCATCTGCACGCCCACCTTCTCGTCGCCCTCGGTGCTCTTCAGCAGCTCGGTAACGGCGGGGATGACGTTGACGAAGATGGTGCCGCCGCCAGCCACGATGCCTTCCTCAACGGCGGCCTTGGTGGCGTTCAGGGCATCCTCGATGCGCAGCTTCTTTTCCTTCATCTCGGTCTCGGTGGCAGCGCCGACCTTGATGACAGCTACGCCGCCGGCCAGCTTGGCCAGACGCTCCTGCAGCTTCTCCTTGTCGTACTCGCTGGAGGTGACGCCGATCTGGGCACGGATCTGGGACACGCGATCCTTGATAGCCTGCTGATCGCCCATGCCGTCCACGATGATGGTGTTCTCCTTGGTGACCTTGATCTGACGGGCACGGCCCAGCATATCAACGGTGGCATCCTTCAGGGTCAGGCCCAGCTCCTCGCTGATGACCTGGCCGCCGGTCAGGATGGCGATATCCTGCAGCATCTCCTTGCGGCGATCGCCGAAGCCGGGCGCCTTGACGCACACCACGTTCAGCACGCCCTTCAGGCGGTTCACCAGCAGGGTGGACAGGGCCTCGCCCTCCACGTCCTCGGCAACGATGAACAGCTTCTTGCCGCTCTGCAGCATCTGCTCCAGCAGGGGCAGGATGTCGGAGATGACGGAGATCTTCTTATCGGTGATCAGGATATAGGGATCGTCCACGATGGCTTCCATCTTCTCGGTATCGGTGACCATGTAGGGGGTGATGT
>CAVBAZ010000104.1:0-25217 GCA_963593515.1 Bacteroidaceae bacterium | reverse complement strand
ACGCAGGAGACCTACGACACACTGGTAAAGCTGACGGCGTGGCTGTGCGACCTGTACGGTCTGGACGCACAGGAGGGCGTCATCCGCCACTACGACGTGACCGGCAAGCAGTGTCCCATGTACTTCGTGGAGAACGAGGCGGAGTGGACGCAGTTCAAGACCGATGTGGCAGCTGCCATGAAATAGCAAAAGAGACGGCCCAGCCGTCTCTTTTGTTATGTATCAGTCCTCGTATTCCGGTGCCTTGCCCTGATAGATGTTCTGCATCTCGCGGTCCACCTCATAGATGGCGTCGCTGCACAGCCGCAGGCGGTTGCTCTCCGCCGGGCCCCAGTGGCGGTCGGATTTATACCGCAGCTCATGCTCCAGACTGGCCCACATGTCCATGGCGATGGTGCGCAGCTGGATCTCCACCGGCAGCTTCAGCGTCCCCTCGGAGATCACGATGGGCACCTCCACGATCAGATGCAGGCTGCGATAGCCGGTCTCTTTAGGCTCCTTGATGTAGTCGGCCTCACGGATGACACGGAAGGATTCCGTCCGCGTCAGCAGGCCCCGGAGATAGTAAATGTCATCCAGATAGTTGCAGATGACCCGCACGCCCGCCATGTCCTGAATGTGGGCATAGATGTTGTCGATGGTCAGGTCATAGCCACGGCGCTTCAGTTTTTTGGCGGCACTGTCCAGCGTCTTGATGCGGTGCTCGATATGGTGGATGGGCGAGTGATCGTACAGGCCGGCAAATTCCTCGTCCAGAATCTCCATCTGGGTCACGGCCACCTTCAGCGCGCTGCGGTACAGGTGCTTCACCCGCACCATACCGGCCGCCACCTCACGCATCTCCGGCGACAGCTCCTCGGCGATGGAAATATCCCGCAGCTCGATGCTGCCGCTCTTTTCGATCATCATAGGCGCACTCCTTCCTCATTGTTAAATATTATACTATGTTGCGGTAAGGAAAGCAAGTCAAGAAAATTTGTTTAATTTTTCTGTAACACAGTCTTGACAAACATCAAATTTTTGGTATAATTATCGTTGCTGTGTTTCGCAGCGAATTGAATATGCAGTGGTATCGAAGAGGTCATAACGAGCACGACTGGAAATCGTGTTGTCGTCAAAAGCGGCACGAGGGTTCGAATCCCTCCCACTGCGCCAGAAAAACTCCTGTCCAGCGGACAGGAGTTTTTGTCGACCACCCCGAAATTCTGGCACGAAGCATGAGTAAAAGCCCCTTTCCAAAAGTGAAAATTTCTGCTGATATCAGCAAAATCCCACCCATGAAAAGGGACCTGACCAATCAAAATGCTTGCAATCACGTAGCTTTTATTCGCAAGCATAAAACGCCGTAATCCATTGAGATTACAGCGTTTTGGCACCCCCGGCCAGGCTCTAACTGGCGGCCTACCGCTTAGGAGTCACGGTTATAACTCACACATTGCTAATCTTAGTCCTTCACGACTCTCGTAGTACACCGAATTACACAGTCTTCCGGGGAGTGATTTCTTCATTCGACATTGTTG
This sequence comes from Bacteroidaceae bacterium, assembly GCA_963593515.1. Classification (GTDB taxonomy): domain Bacteria; phylum Bacillota; class Clostridia; order Oscillospirales; family Oscillospiraceae; genus Vescimonas. The sequence goes on along the minus strand of CAVBAZ010000104.1, from coordinate 23,697 downwards.
ATTCTCCGCTATGTCTGCTGGTATTTCGTAGTGCAATTAGCAAAATGTTAGCAGTTTTACAGTGGAGTCAAAATCTAAATCAGTAGGTTCACTTTCAGATTATAGCATAGAACCATCATAGATGGAAGTATTATTTTGGAGGTTTCCATGTCAGAATATACACTTGAGATCAAACAGATCGTAGACTATCCACGCTGCCGGATCTACCGGCAGTTCGTACAAGCCTTGATAGCAGACCGGAGCATTCGCGCAAGCGGAGGCTCCGGTCTTTTTTATTTTGTCGTTCTCTGCGCCTATGCCAACTTCCGCACCTCATACAAGCGCATTGATGGCATCAGTTACACCATCTACCCCGGCGAATGGATCATGTCCGTGGAGGAACTGTCCCAGTATTTCCGCACACGCTTCCGCCGCCAGACCTTAACCGCATTGGAGGGACTGCAAAAGAAAGGACTTATCAGCTTTCTCGTTCTCGGACATGGCAAGCTGGTCAAATTCAAGATTCGGGGCTGGCGGCGTCACAACACGATCCTCGACTACAACGCGCCTTGTCAGAAAGATACCGGCTTTTTCTTCTTCCCTGTCTCTACGGCCACAGAGCTGGTCAGCGCCGGTCACTGCTCAGAGATGGATGCCGTGCTGGATCTATGGCTAAACACGGTCTATAACGATCCGCAAGTCCTCGGCTCAGATGTCGGGCCGGTGGTCTATCTCCGCAATGGCACAGGCTGCCCGCTGGTCAGCTATGCGGAGCTGGCATCCCGGTGGGGCATCTCTAAGGCGACCGCTGGCCGATACCTCAAGCGCATGGCTGAGCGCGGCTATCTGCAACTGGCAACCTTCCCCGGCACACATGGCACCACAATCTATCTCCAAAACTATCTCTCCACCATGTTCCAAATCTCTGACATTGTGGTTGATAAGGAAGAAATCGCCATGAGCCTTGGCATCAAGCTGGAGCTTCAGGAAGAAACCGCTATGACCGCGGCGGCATCCAGCGGTTCAAATGAGGCCGGTAGCGTTTCAGAAATGAACCGCCATCGAATCGAGCGGAAGATGCGGGAAATCCTTGTGGCACAAGGGCTGCCGTGCGCTTCATGCCCCAAATCCAAATATATGTTATTACCATTATCCGACGACTGCGAGGTTACGATAGAAGGTGTGCCTCCGCTGCGCCGGTGGCTTCAACTGGTGGTCACCTGCGGTGACGCACAGGAAGTCTATCACTTTGAACTCAGATTACATCCGACCGGAATGCGCGGCGATAAGGAGGCCGAACGATGAAAAAGACTGCACAAGAACCCAAAGTGACCGATAATCCCCTGTACCATGACACATGGATGCTGCTGCGCAAGTACCGGGACGTGGTGTGGAGTTTGGAGTTGTCCGTGCAGCAGGTGCGCCGGCAGTTCCAGATTGAGTATGGCAGCAGCATTGAGGAGTTCCTGGAGTCCCTTTATGTGGCCGGTGTCACCTTTGAGGGCTCGGCGATTGAGGATCATGCCCGTTGCATTGAGCGTAGCTACAAGATGCTGAAGCTTCTGGACACCTCTGTGGAACTGCTGCGGACAAAGCACAAGTATGGTGAAAGCTATTACTGGCTGCTGTACTACACCTACCTGTCGCCGCAGCAGTTGGCGAACACGCAGGAGATCATAGAAAAGTTGGAGCCGCACATCCGCGACATCAGTTACCGCACCTACTTCCGCAAGCGTCAGATGGCGATTGATGCCCTGAGTTCGGTGCTGTGGGGATACTCGTCGAAGGAGAGTATGGCACTGCTGGAGAAGTTTGTGCCAGAGGGATAAGACCACGAATTGTATCTCGGGACGCGAGCAAATAAAACAAGTGTTGCGCTGTTTCGTCAATACTCACAGAAAAAAGCGACACATTTCTACTTGACCTGCCACAAAAAGGCCAGTAATATCTATATGGAAATAAGCACCAAGGAGGAATGGGATAGTCTCAAACAAGCAGTTTTCTTAATCATCTACCTCACTTTAGACCTATGGAAATCCTGATAGCTCCGTTAGTATGTAATATGTGTCATTCAGTTATGAGGAGGAAGAAAATGTGTCTTTTGTCTAAAAAACAGCTGAAATTATCAGAGGCAGGTAAAGAAAGCTTTATTGTTGCGAAACTGTCCGAAATAGCAGAACGCGCAACTCAAGTGCTCGTTTCATTACAAGTGTCGTTGGGTTTCGTCATGGCATTTAATACCACTTTGCTCGCAATAATAGTAGCAATCGGGCAAAACATCGACGACAATATTGAGGGTATTCAGAAGGCTGCAAGCTTACCAGAATTCTTACATGCAATACTCTGTTCATCCAATATTATGTTGTGGTGTGCATGTGCATTATTTGCGTTCATTGGCGGGCGTTCAAATCTCATTGCACTTGAAATTCATCTTCACTCCGTTGGTTATCACGATCGACTTGTTGACAACTACAACGAGTATCTAGACGAGCTTTCAAAGAATGATTTTCCAGAAGGTATTTGCAAATTACCCACGGCGTGTGAACGCATAAAAGAAGGCACAGTAGAGCGTATATACGCTATTACTGCAGGTGCGTTCTATGGCCTATGCGCAGCCTGCCTAACGTGTACACTTTCATCTTTGGCGTACAGTATCTTTAATGATGATCGAACTTATCTCTGGATTGCGATATCCTTTATAATTTCAGGAGCAACCTGTATGCTGTTATTCAGTGCTCATTATAGGCGTGCAAAGCAAAAGAGCCTGCCAAAAGAATAATGCTGTCACCTTTGCTAAGTATAGTTTTGAATATGTTTTGCAGTGCACGCCAAGATTTGCTCTGAATCCCAAATCTTTGCCAAACTAGTAGTATATGCCCAAAAGATACGAACAACACCATCCTACGAGATGGTGTTGTTTCGTTTCAAATCATAGGAACAGCTTAAAAGGGAACCAATTCAAAGCAGATGGTTCATGGAGACTGATAGAACTGACCACAATTTACCCTGGCCATACACCGGCTGCGTACAGGACTATGATTTAAGTTATGCGCACTAGGGTGTTCGTACTCGCAAATATAGGCCCCCAGCCCATCGCATAGTTCTTGTTAATGCTCCGTTTGCCATCAAGTATCTTAGCATTTTTCACATAGCGCTACCCCCAAATCCAATGCACACCCCCTGCATTCCGTTGCTTTTGGGCAGTTCTTGCAATCATGCCGCTGTTTTTCTCGAAATAGTTGAAACTGCTTCGAATTCCATGCGTCTTTTAACGTTGCATTCTTGAGATTAACTGCATATTGAGAATGATCATGTCCAAAGGAGCAAGGGAATGCTCTCAACTGGCAATCAATATACATTGAAAACCTTGCTGCATCACAGAATTCAATTGCTTGCGCTGCAACTGTCGGCGAAAAAGAAGTCAGAGCAGGTGCTTGGCAAGAATCCACTCCCACGTTAAATGGGAAATGGCCATTACTAACTATGCGTAGGAAGTCAATATACCGAGGGTCATAGATGGATAACACTTTATCGTCCCGAGCCAAGCCTACTGGCTTGTACAGCAAAAAGACGACAGCGTTAATTCCATTAGGGAAAAGGCCGCATTCCAGACGCTTTATTGCTTCGTCGATGCTTTCTCTTGAAAGTACATAGTGGACATTTGTCACGCAGCCCGCTGATAGCAATGACTCAATAGCATTAATTGTCACAAAATTTGTTTCCTTATTATTTGGGTCTAACCGAGAATAATATGACACGGCAACTGCGCCACAGTATTTTTTTATCAAAGACACCTCTGTCGGGGTCATTTTATACCCGCTGGTTGTCAAATTGGGAACGATTCTATTCGCCGCCGTTGTAACTAATATATCCTCAAAACTTTCATGCTTATTGGGATCACCCGCACCACCTAGCGCTACCTGAAAAGTACGGCCCGTGCATTGCTCTATGATACTCTTGTAATCCTCCAGCGTCATATTTGAACGCTGCTTTTTAGGGGCACATTGATAACAATCAACACCAGCCATACGACAGATGCCTTGCTGTCCCGCAAGGCACCTGCCCATTATTCCGATATCGATTAACTCCGGAAAAGACCGCATTATGGGAACCTTTTCTGTCTCAACTCCATCTTTAAGAATATTGCTCCGTATTAGGGTCCCATTTTTCTCATTAAAGTATTCAATGAAATTATATTGTTTATCTATGTAAAAAACCATTTTACCACACGCAATTCAATCCATTCATGTAAAAATCATGATTGTCTATCTCAAAATGATCCATCGTTAAAAAGGCGGCCAAACATTCGTCATCGGAGTCGGTATGGCCAACGTAGGCAAAGAACCCCTTTTTGTTAAGCTTGAGGTATTTTTCTGCGCTTTCTCTGCCAAAAATATCTAAAACAGCATCATAGTTTATCTCGGGAATATCATACCAGCGGACACCATCTTCTATCCCCCGCATAAGCTCTGATACCAGCAAGCGACCGCTATTAATAATCGGTGAACTATCGGTAAACCCCAACTTTTTGAGTAAATACTCTTCAGTAAGCTCTTCTTTAGATATTATCAGAAAATTCGTTGAAGAGCTATTTGTCACAAAGCCGCTTCTAATTTTCATTTTGTTTCCCACCTTCGCTATCTAGAAAACTATTTACTGCAGAACTAATGATCGGATCATCCATTAATAGATTACGTACATTATTTTCTGGTTGAAGCCTAGCATCCTTATAATATGTCTGCTTAGTTGCTAACGCAGTTGCTTCGATAGGGAATAAATTAAAGCGGCCCTGTAAAAATGCCTTAAAACAGTGGAATTCTTTTTTATAGTACCTTTGATATGTTGAATAAAGGTTTTCTGCACCACCACAATAAAAGTCGAAGAGCCGCTCCACTACGCTTCCCATGTATGATTTTTTGCGTACACCAAAATGCTTGTAGGCACCACGCAAAGTAGTACTATTCTTTTTTATGAAAAAGCTCTGACCATCAATTATCAAATGTATCGTCTCCCCACTTCAATTATTTTTTGATATATCATTTTTTGCAAAGCATTATTTCTTACTATATCTTGCAAAATGCTGCACTAAGAGCTCTTTTAATTCCTGACATTTACTTAGTGCAAGTAACGAGTTAACCACAGTTTCATCCATTGCGTATTCCTTGTATTCTTGTAGTTCAGGTTCATAAGGCCCAATTGTATAAAGCAAAAGCATAAACTGTTTTAATCCTATAGATAAGCCGTCTCTGCTTTTAATCTGAGCTACCCTTTTACAAAGGTCTTTAATTTCATTATTCTCCGTTAGACCACGATATCCATAATCTATCTGCTTCCTAAAAATGAAATTAATAGTATTGCTGACTTCAGAAAAGGAGTCGTTTTCAAGCAAGAGTTTTATGCCCAGATCTACACGTGGGGAAATACCAAAATATTCATTATGAAGCAAAAACCAAAAGACTTCCCAATAGTTTTCGGGACACTTGGCTATATATTTAGACAAAAAAGCTTTTTCACTATCTATTAATTCACCTCCGTCGATAAATATCAATGATAAGCCAAAATTGGAAAAAACGTGCAACTGTCCTTCCCTCGTCAAATTATTTTCTGTAATTCCTTGAATATCGGTTTCACTAAACTGTTCAAGGATCTTATTGCTCAGTTCGCGATGTCCATACTTTTTAAAATAGTAATAGCCATATTTGACTACGCCTTCAACTGGCGATTGCCGATCCAAAAACATTTTGCTAGTGGTGTCAAAGAAAAGTGTATAGTTGCAATCATGACAGTACTCAGATTCCTTCAAAAGGTATTTTGCTAAGCAAAAGTCTCTGAACTCATCGAATACAAAAGCAACAACTTCTTCTTCATTCTCTGTTATACCTTGGCCAGACTGTAATGTCCGGCTAATAATCAGATTGTTGTCTAGTATTTGGAAAAGCTTTACTTGCTCCGATTTATTTATACCCAGCCTTTCCATAGATATCCAGTCGTATCTAGACTCAGATACCATAGTCTTAGCAACATTCATTACAAACTGAGGAAAATTGAATTCGTCATATTTTGAATTGATTTGCTTGAGATAGTAATTGAATAATTCCGCGTTGCGTAATTCTACAGAAGTGTCGCTACGATTACGATTTACTTCGAAGAAAATTCTCATTAATAATAGAGAGTTAAAAAGTCGATCTCTAGCCAGTTTTGATATATGGCCTGAAAAATTGAAATAGTCACAGTATGTACGATATGTCCTTGTCTTTGCCCTATCACTATAAATCGATGACATTATATCAAAGCAATATGGTTGAGTCGTACAAGATTCAAAATACTTTTTATATCTCGATTGAAAATATTCGCTTCTGCATGATAAAACAAAGCGAATTCTATGAAAACGAGCAAATCTGTCTAACATAGCACCAATCGATTTAATATAATCGGTATTGTCGTTTTCATTTAGAGCATCAATAACAATATAAAAATGCTTTTTTTGAATAAAGAGACCGAATGAAATAATCCGAAGATACAATTGTGAAAACTTCTTCAAAAAAGAGAAGATGGGAAGTGAATCGAGAATAAATTCTGTACAGTCCTTATTAATGTCTCTTGCATTAATTAGCATAACAGGCACATGATTTTTTACTGCGACTTCTGAAAACTTGCACAGTAAGGTTGATTTACCGTTCCCAGCACTTCCAATCAGTAAAACGCTTTTTTCTCTCATCATATCACAGCGTTTAAGCATTTGATCAATATTATCGATATACACAAATGAAAGATTGTTTACAATATAAAAGTACTCACCTAACCTTTGGCGATACTCTTCGCGCTCTTCTCTAATTGAGTAAAAAAGTGCCTTTAACTCATTAAGGCATCGGTAAATATGGTTCAATGATGAGAAACGGGATATCCTATATGGAAAGTTTCTACCCAAAGCCTTTTTCAGTTTCACCCCATCGTAACCAGAAAACAGGTTATTATACTCACGAACAATTCGCGCTTTCCATTTTCTTGAAAATAGGAAATACCTAAGGTTCTCTAAATTATTATTCAATTCAATATAGAGGTCTGGTTCATATTTACCTACGTTTATGAACCGTTCAATTTGTTCTTCGGTATATTTGTTGATTCTCCTTCGAAATGAAAGCGCAGCTACAATAAAGCAAAGCACGAGAACTATCAGAATTATTAAGTCGCGGCAAGTTTGAATGGTTCCGAAGATATCTAGTATTCTTTGCGCAATCTCTTTCGATAGAGCAAAAGTTCCATTTAATGTAGAATTATCATTACCCATATTCTTTCCTCAGTTCAACTAAAAAGTGCAATTTCAACAGTATTTCTGATTACGGCATGGCGATTCCTGTTTGTATTATACCATACACATCTTTTTTATCAATTAGCAATTCAATTATTAATAGTCAAAAAGTTCTTTCGAGTATTCTTAATACCAAAAGGAAACACTTTATGGGAAATACTTATTTGTGGCTCCAATGGCACTCTCCCGCCACAACATTGGCACGGTTTTGCGATTTCGGCGCAAATCTGAGTGTGCTATACTAAGCATGCCCAAAACTGTAAAGTCTCCTTTCGTTACACAAAACGCCATCCTTTCGAGGGTGGTGTTTTGTGTTTCCGGGCTATTGGGCAGTTTGCTGGGGACGGCCTTCAGGGCCGCCCCTTTCCACATCTTTGTATCACAGGAGGTATCACGAGTGAAAAAACATGACCTGACCAACACACATCTCCACAGGAAGAGTCCCGGCAAGGCACTATACGCGGCCTTCGTGGGCGTGACCATGGCTGCCATGCTCTGTCAACCGGTTTTTGCCGCGACTGTATGGGAGAAGGCCAATGAAATCATGAAGGACGTCTATAACCAGATCCTTCTGATCTCCACCATTGCCGCCATCGTCACCGCGTCGGTGGCCCTGCTGCTGATGAACTTCTCCCGCAGCGGCCGCACTGTGGATGAAAGCCGCGCATGGCTCAAGCGTATCATCATCACCTGGGCGATCCTCAACGGTCTGGGCTTCATCATGTCCTATGTAACGCCCTTCTTCACGGATGGCAGATGGAACGGATAACACTTCACTGCCCGGCTGAGAAAGGAGTGGTGCTATGGGCATATTAGATGGCATTGTAGAATGGATCGCGGAACAGGTCATGTATGGCCTAGACCTTATCAACACCTCTGTGCTGGGTGCGCTGGGCTGCAATATGAGCACCTTCCTGCGCTATTTCCCCGCCGCGGAGACGATGTACAACATCTTTGTGGCGCTGGCTATCGGCATGATCCTGCTGAACCTGATCTGGCAGCTTTTCAAGAACTATGGCCTTGTGGCCGGTGTGGAGGCGGAAGACCCGGTAAAACTGACGATCCGCTCTGTGCTGTTCATCCTGCTGGCCTATTTCGCGGATGAAATTGTGGAGCTGATACTGAAGATCGGCGGGACACCCTACGCATGGATCATGTCGTCCGAACTGCCTGCACTGAACTTCGCCGACTTCAACTCGGTCATTCTCACCATTATCGGCGTCTGCGCCAATGGTGCCGTGGCTCTTATCGCCCTGATCCTCGTCCTCATACTGGCATGGAACTATATCAAGCTGCTGTTTGAGGCAGCGGAGCGCTATGTGCTGCTGGGCGTTCTGGTATTCACGGCACCGGTGGCATTCGCTATGGGGGCGGCGCAGACCACTTCCAACATCTTCAAGGCGTGGTGCCGGATGTTCGGCGGCCAGATATTCCTGCTGTTGATGAACGCATGGTGCCTGCGCCTGTTCATCACCATGGTGGGAACCTTCCTGGCAAACCCCTTATCCCTATAGGAGACGATCATGAATCAAAAAATGAAATATATCACAGGGGTCGTGCTGTCCGCGCTGGTCATATGTGCGCTCACGATCCCCGTCTTTGCTCTGACAGAATCGGATGTGCAGTCTCAGGTATCAGCGTCCGGAAAAGAGGGCGTGGCCGGAAACCTGTTCGTCTGGTTTTTATGTGCGGTGGCGTTCCTGAAGATCTCGCAGAAAATCGACAGTTTCATGCAGGGGCTGGGCATCAATGTAGGCCATACAGGAGGCTCTATGCTGGCGGAAGTGATGCTGGCCGCGCGGAGCATCGCCGCAGCCCGTGGTGTCGCCGGCCGGGGTCGAGGCGGCAATGCAGGCCGGGGCGGAAGCGCCGGCGGCAGCAGCGGCGGTGACAGCAACACCTTTCTGCAAGGCGGTCTGGCCGGTGTCGTCAACCGCAGCTTCTATAACGGCGCATACAAGAGCGCTACCGGCACAGGCAGCGGCGGCGTTGGCGGCATGGCGTTCCGTGCCTCTATGACCAAGGGCGGCGATGTTGCCAACAATGTGATCAGCCGTATCGCTACCGGCAGGTCGGGAGCTGGCGATGTCATGTCCGGCAATATGGCGGCAGATGCCCTCATGTCCTATATGGGCTACACGGCGCTGGGTGAAGGCGCGGCGGATATTCCCTCCTTCTCCAATGTGGAGATCGGCGGAGGACATATCACCGGCACCGAGACCTCTGAGGAAGAACCTGCGGGGCGCTCCTTTGCTATGTACAGCACTGAGCAGTATATGGAGCCCAAGCGGGAATACACTACTGTCACCACCGTGGATGGCACGAAGTGGTATAAGCAGTACGCGCAGGACGTGGTGGATAAAACGCCTTATCAGAATCCGGATGGCGGCATTTCCTACCGTGAGAGCCTGATTCGGCGTCTGCCCGACCCTCCGCGCAGAAAGGACAAGGTCTGATATGGCCCAGCAAGAAAGAAGCGGCCTGAACGAAGCCGCCGAGATAAGCGCACACGCTACCGACGCTGTGCGCGGCGCCATCAAAACAGGGAAAGCGGTAAGCGGAGCGGCAAAAGGCGCCGCTGCCGCAGGCCCCTACGGTGCGGCAGCAGCGGCACTCTGGACACATCGCAAGGCAGTCGTTGCCATCATTGTCGGATTGCTGGCGATTCCCGTCCTGTTCATCATGCTGCTGCCCTCCCTGATCTTCGGCGGACTGACGCAGGCAGGCTCTGAGGGAAACCCCGACTCTCCGATCCTCAACGACAACGCCGCCATTGTGGAGAACATCAATCAGATCTCGCAGGCGATCAGCGACTTGCTGGAGGAGGGGCAGGAGGAGATTCGTACCCGTATTGATGCAGATTTTGCCGCTTCCGGTGCCGACCAGAAGGAGATCATCAATCCCTATGAGAGCTCCCCAGCCTATAACGCCAACCGCTTCATCGCCATGTACTGCGCCGCCAAGGATCAGGACTACGCTTCTATCTCCCTCAAGGATATGGAGGCTCTGATCCGCAAGGCCAAGGACTCCCTCTACACCTTTACGAGCACGGAGGAGCCTCGTACGACAACGGTGACAGACACGACCGTTGACCAAAATACCGGCAACGTCACGGTGACGGAAACGGAAGTCACGGAGATATGGAAGATCTATACTATCGTCTACAACGGTGAAGCCTATTTTGAGGATGAGATATTTGCCCTGTCAGATGAACAAAAGGAACTGGCGGAAAACTACGCGCAGAACCTGAGCGTATTCCTAGGCGATGGCATGATGCAGGGCCTGCTCCCTGCCGAGTCTGCCGACCTCGTATCTCTGGGGGATATTCGTTTCTCAGATGGCGCAACACAGGTGGTCTACTATAATCAGTTGGACAAGCGGTACGCAAGCAAGCCCTATGGCACCGATGACATCGGCACCTACGGCTGCGGCCCCACCTGTATGGCGATGGTGGTATCGTCCCTGACCAATGAGACGGTCGATCCTGTTGAGATGGCACGCTGGGCCTATGAAAACGGCTACTGGTGCAGCAAAAGCGGCTCCTACCACTCGCTGATCCCCGGTGTCGCCAAAGCGTGGGGCCTGTCGGTGCAGGGCTGTGGAAAGACAGAGGGGCAACGCATTGTGGATGCCCTCTCTCAAGGCAAGCTGGTGGTGGCTATCATGCTGAAAGGCCATTTCACCAGCTCCGGCCATTTCATCGTGCTGCGCGGCGTGGAAAACGGAAAGATACTGGTGGCCGATCCCGCCAGCTATACCAGAAGCCAACAGACATGGGATCTGTCCATCATCCTGAATGAAGCCAGTGGCCGTGCCGGCGCCGGTGGGCCGTTCTGGATCATTGGATAAGAAGGAGACGCAAATGTGAGTAAACCAAATGATTATGATACCTATATCATCCCGCCCAATTTTATTGAGGGCGGGACTTTTTTCGGCGGGCTGCTGAAGCTCCGCAACACAGCTGAGGCGCTGGTTATCGTGCTGGCTATCGGTATACCTGTGTTCTCGGTGTCCACACTGGCGCTGACAGCCAAGATCATCATTCTATGCCTGACCGCGCTGCCGCTGGGCATTATCGCGCTGGTGGGCATCAACGGCGAAAGCCTGTCCTCGTTTATCTTCCTTGTTCTGAAATACCTCCATAACCGCCGCGTTATTACACACAATGAGGAGGAACAGGGCAAGCGGAAGAAACGGAAGAAGCGTAAAACCAAGGGCGGTGACGCCGCACCTAAGTATATCAATCCCGTGGCGAAGTACCTGCCCGTGGAGAAAATCGAAAACGGCATCATCTACACACGGGATCACCGCTACCTGAAAATCGTCGAGGTCGTGCCCATCAACTTTCTGCTGCGCAGCGCCAGAGAGCAGCGGAACATTATCTATTCGTTTATCTCGTTTCTAAAGATCAGCCCAGTCAAAATGCAGATCAAGGTCATCGCCAAACGTGCCGACCTGAACCGGCACAGGGAGATCGTGCAGCAGGAGATGGCACAGGAGACCGATGAAAACTGCCGCCTGCTGCAGCAGGACTACCTGACGCTCATTGACCGGATTGGCGCACGGGAAGCCACTACACGCCGCTTCTTCATGATATTTGAATATGAAGCGTGGGCAGGCCGGAAACGCGGCAACGAGGAAGAGGAGGCCATCGCCTCCCTGCAAACGGCAGCCCGTACCGCAGTCAATTATCTCAAGCAGTGCGGCAATGAGGTGCTGATTCCGGAAAACGATGATGAATTCACAGTCGATACGCTTTATCACCTGCTGTGCCGCAACGGAACCGTGTCGCTGCCGGATCGCGTTCGTCAGATCATTGCCCAGTACAAGGAAAAGGGGCTGGAGTCCGAGATCGACGCCATTCCCTGTACGGAGTTCTTTGCCCCTGACAGCATCGACTTCACCAACGGGCGGCATATCTGCATTGATGGGCTCTACTATTCCTATCTGCTGGTGCCATCCACCGGCTATAAGGCGCAGGTGCCGGCCGGCTGGCTGTCCCTCATCGTCAATGCCGGGGATGGCATCGATCTGGATATGTTCATCAGCCGCCAGCCGAAAGCCCGCATGGTGCAGCGGCTGGGCCAGCAGCTCCGTATCAACCGCAGTAAGATCAAGGACGCCAGCGATACCAACACGGACTTTGATGATCTGGACGGTGCTATCCGAAGCGGATACTTTCTGAAAGAAGGACTGGGTAACAACGAGGACTTCTATTACCTGAATCTGCTGATCACAGTAACAGCTCCCACAGTGGATGAACTGGAGTGGAAGGTCAATGAGATGAAAAAGCTGCTTATGTCCCGCGATATGGACGTGTGCAGCTGCGCCTTTCATGAGGAGCAGGCGTTTCTCTCCTCGCTGCCGTTGGTCAGCATGGAAAAGCACCTCTATGAACGCTCCAAGCGCAACGCACTGACCACCGGCGTGGCAAGCTGCTACCCCTTCACGTCCTATGAGCTGAGTGATGAAAATGGTATCCTGTTCGGCCTGAACAAGTACAACAACTCCCCGGTCATCATCGACATCTTCGATTCCAAGGTCTATAAGAACGCCAACATTGCCGTGTGCGGAACCAGCGGCGCGGGCAAGACCTTCCTGATCCTGCTGATGGCGCTCCGCATGCGGCGCAAAGGCATACAGGTTTTCATGCTGGCACCCCTGAAAGGCCACGAGTTCCACCGCGCCTGCGTCAATACGGGCGGCGAGTTCATCAGTATCTCCCCCGCCTCCAAAAGCTGCATCAATGTGCTGGAGATCCGCAAGGTAGATAAGTCCGTGGAAGAAATGCTGGATGGGCCCGGTATCGAACGCTCTGAGCTGGCAGCTAAAGTTCAGAGGCTTCATATCTTCTTCGCTCTTTTGATTCCCGATATGTCCTATGAGGAAAAGCAGCTTTTGGATGATGCCCTGATCCGCACCTATGCACGGAGAGGCATCACTCACGATAACGCCTCTCTCAATGATCCGGATAACCCCAGCGTTTACCGCCAGATGCCTGTGCTGGGCGATCTCTACGATGTTCTGAAGGAGGAAAGCGACACCAAGCGCCTTTCCAACATCATCAACCGCTTCGTACACGGCTCGGCCAGTACTTTCAACCAGCAGACCAATGTAAATCTGGACAACAAGTTCACGGTGCTGGACATCTCGGAACTCAGCGGTGATCTGCTGCCCATCGGTATGTTCGTGGCGCTGGATTTCGTGTGGGATAAGGCCAAGGCCAACCGCACGGAGGAAAAGGCCATCTTCATCGACGAATGCTGGCAGCTTATTGGCGGTGGCTCCGGCACCTTCGGCGTCGGCAACCGTCTGGCGGCTGAAATGGTGCTGGAGATCTTCAAGACCATCCGCGCCTACTCCGGCAGCGGCATTTGCGCGACGCAGGATCTGAACGACTTCTTCTCTCTGGACAATGGCAAGTACGGCAAGGGCATCATCAACAACTGCCGTACCAAGGTCATATTGAACCTGGAGGATGAAGAAGCCCAGCGCGTTCAGCAGGTATTGCACCTCTCCGAAGCGGAGGTCATGGAGATCACCCACTTTGAGCGGGGCAACGGCCTGATCAGCAGCAATAACAACAATATCACGGTGGAGTTCAAGGCCAGTCCGCTGGAACGCGACCTTATCACCACAGACCGCCGTGAACTGCTTGATCTTCTGCGCCGCATGAAGCATCCGGAAGCCTAATACGGCGTTTATACGGAGATAACACGCATTATAAAATCAATACGCATTTAATACGGAGTTAATACGCATTACGGAGGTGATGCTACCTATGAGAAACAGAGAACAGATCTATGGACAGGAGGCCGCGGGACTGCTGCGGAACATTACCGTCTATCACTGTATACGCCATGACCAGCTCCTGCGCCTGTATCCGGGCAAGGAGGACGTCATTGAAAACCTGCTGCGCTATCTGGTCAGGCAGCAGCGGATATTTTATAACCCTGACCGGGATTGCTATGGAGACGTCCCCGACTGCCGCGAGGATAAGGAACTGACAGCGGCGCTGTGGGTGCTGCTGGACTTCATCGAGAATGTAGAGTATCACAGTCCCGACGACACGCCGGTGAAGCTGGTATTCTTCGCGGATGGTGAGGTATATGAGGTCGTCTACATAAGCCCGGACAAGGAAGCGATGCTGCAGCACGTACTGACCACGGAAGATGATTCCGGGCGGCGGCTCGTTATCATTGAGGAAGAAGCACAGATGCAGCGCCTGCATATCCCCCATACCGCAGCCTACTGCATGGTGGATCAGTCCGGCTGCGTGCAATACTTCAGAAAGGAGGAACACAGTGGAGAGAGCCATCCTCTCACAGCGGATAGAGAGCATTTTGAATGAGATCACACGTCTGTCCAATACGCTTTACGCTATGGACAACACAAATATCGAACGGCATTCAGACAACTATGAAATGCTGTCCACGGAGGCCGCACTTCGGGGTGAGGTCATTGCCTGCCGGCTGCGGCATCTGATCTATGAGACGACCAGCATCCGGAAAGCCGAGTATCTGGCGTCAGCCGGCGTCATGCAAGGTATCTCCGTCATGAACGAAGATGGTATTCTGGAGATCACGCTCCCCTGTCTGCTGCCCAAGAAGAGCAAGAAGCACAGCTCCGAGTATCTGACCGACCCCATCTACTACACGCTCAGTAAGTACGCGCAGACGCACACGCTGCCCAAGTTCCGGCACTGTGTTGTCTGCTTTTCTCATATCTACAGCCGTGAGCTGTCACCGAGGCGGGTGCGGGACTATGACAATCTGGAGCTCAAGCAGCTTCTGGATGTGATCTCCGCCTTCGTCATGGAGGATGATACGGGTCTCTTGTGCGACGCCTATAACACAACGGAGATTGGAGACTGTGACTGCACCCGCGTGTCGGTGATGGATAAGGAGCGATTTCAGGGCTGGCTTTCGGACCGTGAAAACCGGCTTCGCTCCATATCCGATTTATAGCGTTTTGGCCGTATCAAAAACGGTACACATGACCACGGTACGGCAAAGCCTGTATTTCCGGGCATTTCCACATGACCGGCACGGGCGAAAAATACCGTGGTCATGGCAGTCTGGGTACTGCACACCAAAAGGAGGTGGTCAGTATGAGTACCCTACCGCAAAAAGCCCCCGGCAGCCTATCACAAGCCTATCAACTGCTGGAGCTGGTCGCCATATCCGGTGAGCTGCCGGCCAGCCAACTGAGCAGGCTCTCCGGTGGCATCAGCTACAAAGAGAACGTGGTCAAGTCGCTGAAGCGTCAGCGGCTTTTGTTGTCTTACTACAAGAACGGCCTACGTGGATACCGGCTCACCGCCGCGGCGAAAAAGCTGCTGTTGGCGCGTGACCCCGAGCGGTTTTCCTTCTACCTGTCCGGTGCCTGCGCCACCAACCACATCAGGAGCGAGCCGGAGCAGCGGCTCCGGCTCCACCGCGTCTCTCAGACACTCATTACCATGCGTAACGCCGGTATCAGCATCTTCCGTGATGAAAAGCCCGGTGTATTCCGCCCCGGTGAGCCGGCGATTGGCGATATCTGCGCCCCGGCCTTCTACACTTCCCGTGAGATCAAGGAGATGGGAACGGCCTTCGTCAAGATCCGTGGTGCCCGGTCTGTGGGCGTTCTGCTGACACTGCGGCATATCCATGTGGCCTACAACCTCGGAAACACTCTGATGAAGTGGAGCTATAAAGCCGAGATGCGGACAAAGGCGCTCATGCAGACGGTGCTATGCCGTGAACGGATGCCGCACCAGTACCACCCGGATACCGTGCAAGGTCTTTTGCTGGGTGACAGCATGGAGCTGGCCTATGAGCTGCTGACCAACCAGGGCGGCAAGAATTATTTCATTCTGGATGGCAGTTATGAACGGTTCTGCTTCCTGACCAATGACCATCATGGAGAGGTGCTGCTGCGTCTCCTCTGTGATGAAGAACTGGACAATGAGCTGCGTGAGCTGCTGCTCCTTGATCTGGGGCCCCAGCAGCCGGGTGAAACGGTGGAGAACGACGCCATGACGCCGGAGGGCGCACCGGTGCTGTTCGCCTATGATTGTGACCTGCCGCGGATTAGACGCTTCGATACGGCGCTGCGGCTTCAAGACCGCTATGGCATCCTGATCTGCTTCGACCATCAGGCCGAAGTACTGCGCCGCTACTGCGGTGACAGGGCCGTTGTGCAGGCCATTGACTTTGATGCGTTTGAAAGGAGGTTTTTGCTGTAGAGAAAAAGAAACTGCGAAGTCTGCTGTTCTCGCTCCCACTATTTCTGGCGGGGCTGCTGTTTGGCGGCGGCTATCTGGCGCAATTCGTTCGGAACTATCAGCAGTGGAAGGACGCGGGCGGAACGCCCGGCGACGGAAGCTCCCCAGCCACGCCGGTGCTGTCTTTCTCCGCCTGCTGCGAAGCGCTGTTCAGTAAGAGCGGGATCATCGGCGTGGGGCTTTGCCTGTTGCTGCTGGGCCTGCTGATCGTCATGGTGATGCGCATGGGCTATTCCGACGTTGGTGAATATGACGCGGAGCGTAACCTGACCTACTCCAACAAAGGCACCTACGGCACAGCCGGATTCATGGAGAAAGCGGAGATGAAGGGCGTCCTTGATCTGGTATCCGACATTCGTAAGCACAGCGGCGTCATACTGGGCAAGCTGGACAATCAGGTGGTGTGCATTCCGGAGAACTCCCGGCTCAACGGCAACATCGCCGTGTTCGGCGCCAGCGGCTCCATGAAAACGCGGGCTTACTGCATCAACCGAATCCTGCAAAGCGCATCCGAGGCCCACAACGGCCATAAGGAATCCCTGATCATCACCGACCCGAAATCGGAACTTTACGAAAAGACCAGCGAGTATCTGCGCAGCAAGGGCTATGTGGTGAGAGTGTTCAACCTGATCCAGCCGGAGAACTCCGATTCATGGAACTGCCTGGCAGAGATCGAGGGCGATGAACTGATGGCGCAGATCTTCTGTGACATTATCATCAAGAATACCGGAAGCGAGAAGGGCGACCATTTCTGGAACGCCGCGGAGATGAACCTGCTGAAAGCGATAGTGCTGTATGTGGCGCTGGGTTATCCACCGGAGAGCCGGAATATCGGCGAGGTCTATAAGCTGCTGGTACTGAATGCAGAGCAGGAACTGGATAACCTCTTTTCCATGCTGCCGGCCAGCCATCCCGCCAGAGCGCCCTACGCGCTGTTCAGCCAATCCTCGGATACGGTGCGCAGCGGCGTTATCATCGGACTGGGCAGCCGCTTGCAGGTGTTTCAGAACCGGCCCATCTGCCAAATCACCAGCCATGATGAAATCGACATGGAACTGCCGGGCAAGCAGCCCTGCGCCTATTTCTGCATCACATCCGATCAGGACAGCACCTTTGATTTTCTTACGTCCCTGTTCCTGTCCTTCGCGTTTATCAAGCTGATCCGTTACGCGGATAAAAACTGTGCTGACCGCAGACTGCCAGTTCCCGTTCATGTGCTGGGCGAAGAGCTGACCGCCTGCGGTGTTATTCCCGACCTGAGCCGGAAGATCAGCGTGATCCGTTCACGGGGCGTCAGCATGAGCTGCGTATTTCAGAATCTGGCAGGCTTACAAAACCGGTATCCCTATAACCAATGGCAGGAGATATTGGGCTGCTGTGACTATCAGCTCGCCCTGGGCTGCACCGATGAGTTGACCGCCAAATTCCTCAGTGACCGCACCGGTGAAGTCAGCGTCCATGTCTCCAGCAAGGCCAAGCAGTTGGGCACATGGCGTATCAGCAACTACACGCCGGAGTTCCGCGAGACCAGCGGTGTGGGAAAACGCAAGCTGCTGACTATGGATGAAGTGCTGCGCCTGCCGGTGAACCGTGCGCTGGTCATTGCCCGCGGCAATAAGGTACTGCAGGTGGATAAGTACGACTACACCAATCACTATGAGGCAAAGAAGCTGCGGGACTGCAAGGCATCCGCCCATGTTCCGGAATGGCGTAAGAAGCCCGCGCCCGCACCCACTCCAAAGCCGGAGCAGCCAAAGCGCGCACCTCGTCCGAATAAGATCCCCGCCAAACGCAGCGAGTTTGTCAAGACCGATAAGGATTCCATCATGTCAACAAAAATGTAGTACTAAGGAGGAGCAACTATGCCGAGAAAGAAAACAGAAGAAATCGCCATTGTCCCGGATACTCCGGTACTGCCCGTGGATGATGCCGTGAAAGAGAGTTTGCCGGAACGCATGAACGAACCTATGACCGAAAACATCACCCCCGAAATTGTGGAGTCTCCTGTGGAAGAGCCGGAGGCCGCCCCAGAGACACCGCCGAAGCGCACCGTTCGCAGGCGGACGACCACTAGAAAGAAGCAGCCGGCAGAGGAGCCGGAGACGCCGCCTGCCGAAGATACTACTGAGGCCCCTGAACCTGATACTG
Organism: Bacteroidaceae bacterium; assembly: GCA_963593515.1. GTDB lineage: Bacteria > Bacillota > Clostridia > Oscillospirales > Oscillospiraceae > Vescimonas. Next base: position 4,993 of record CAVBAZ010000104.1, on the reverse strand, counting down.
TTCAGCCGTGGGAAATTCTGACCGTAGATGCCCGTGACGAAGCGGAAACACAGGAGCAGCGTGAGGACATTATCTGGCATGAGATCCATACCGGCTATCGTACCCGGCGCATCCTCACTGGTATGCTGAGCGGTATTGAAAAGACGGATGCCGGGAGAACCATTGCCATCGTGGACTACAAGGGATTCCGCATTGTGATCCCCCTGCGTGAGATGGTACTGGACTTCCCCAAAGGGCTCTATGGCATAGATTACGATGAAATGATCCTCAACTATCAGAAGATCCTCAATAAAATGCTGGGTGCCGAGGTGGACTTCGTGATCAAGGGGATCGATGGCAACAGCAGATCCGTTGTCGCCAGCCGGAAAGATGCCATGCTGAAAAAGCAGCAGATCTATTATTTCGGCACAGACAGCGACGGTCAGTACCGCATCTGTGCTGGGCGCGTGGTGCAGGCCCGTGTGATTGCCGTGTCAGAGCGGGTCATCCGGGTCGAAGTATTTGGTGTGGAGACGTCTATTCTGTCCCGCGACCTTTCGTGGGACTGGATCGGCGACGCCAATGACCGCTTCTCCGTGGGAGATCATGTGCTGGTGCGTGTACTGGAAGTTGACCGTACTGATCCTGAGCAGATCTGGATCAAGGCCGACGTCAAGAGTGTAACAGGTGACAACCGGAATGATAATCTCCGCAAATGCCGTATCCAGGGCAAGTACGCAGGAAAAGTCACCCATGTCTATAAAGGCATTGTGTATATCCGCCTCAGCAACGGCGCCAACGCCATCGCCCACTCCTGCTATGACCGGCGCAGGCCCGGGCGAAAGGATGATGTCAGTTTCGTCGTTACCCATCTGGACGAAGAACGCGGCGTCGCTGCAGGGATCATCACCCGAATCATCAAGCAGCATATTTAGGACACAGGAAAAGCACCTGGCCGCAATCGGTCAGGTGCTTTTTTATGGATCATTCGGTCAGCATAGGCGTATCAGCGCTGTACTTTTTCTATCAGTTCGGCAACTGGCCGGTGTGCAGATAACGGAGAAGCTGCTCCTTGTCCAGCTGGCCGATGCCGAGATAATCCAGATCGAAGGGGTTATCCTCAAAGAAGCTGGTTTCGTGCATGGCGCCGCCCAGCACGATCATGCTGTCAATGATCGGCGTCGGTACGCCAAACTTTTTGCCGAGGTCGTGGTAGATCTTGCAGCCCACGGGAATGTCCTCGGTGATGTAGCGGTGGTCGATGGAGTTCGGCCCCGTATTGCCCTCGTCGCATGGTTTGTCCAGCGGGAAGATCACATTATCCTCGCCCTCTGAGCCAAGGCCCATGTACTCCTGCGTCAATATGCTGCGGCGGGAGAAGAACGACTCGTAGGCATAGTCCGGGATACGGATGCCGATCGCGTCGGCAATAGCACATTCCTCCTGATAGAACTGATACTGCACCCGGCAGATGGAGGGACACAGCCCGTGGGAATACATGGAATAGCTGTCGGGGTCGTTGCCGTAGATGGACGACCAGTTTTCCATGCTTGACACGCCCAGCACCGAAGCGGGAACGTGGATCACCGGGTTGACATTGGAAAAGCCGATGTCCAGCACCGTATCTCCGGCCACAGGGCCATCCCCGTGGGTAACGGCATCCATGCAGGGCAGATATTTGGCGGACTCCAGAAAATCATCGATATCCGTCATAGGCTGCGTTGCCCCCCGGAGGGTGATGGCGCGGTACTTCGCGCCCACATGGGGCATGGTAAAGCCGCCGATCTTCTCCAGCCGCGTCCCGTAGGGGGCGGAGCTCCAGCCGCCCACGATGACCTTCTTGGTGCAGCCGGCCTCGCGCATGAAGCGGCGCAGCAGAAGCGTGGCGTAGTTATCGGTAAAGATATGTACGACCTGACCGTCCTCCAGCAGCGGAACCAAGGTGCGCAGGTAGTGTTCCTGGGCGTTGGCGGTGATGCCGATCACGATAAGCCCCGCGCCCTTTACCACCTCGGCCATGTCGTTGCTGGCCAGATCCAGAAACGCGCGGCCTGACCGCTCAAAGCCGTACAGATTCCGCTGTACGCCATCCAACAGGATGCCGGTCTTGTCCAGATTCACCACGGCCTTGGGGGTACGGGAATAGAGCCGCACTTCCCGCCCGGCCAGCTTCATATCTGCGGCGCAGGTCTTTCCGACCGCACCACCGCCTAAAACGGCAATGGGCAGATCCTTCAGGTACGACATATCATGCTTCATCAAATGTTGCCCTCCTTCTACTTTTTTGACTTTATCATTATGCACAATACCAGTTTACCATAGAAAGCAGGAGAATTGCAGTTAAAAAAGTGTAAAACATATGGCACATCAAATGTCGTGTCACTACATCGGCAAAGGATGACAACAGATTGGCACTGTTTTGCGATTTCGTCGTAAATCCTCATATGCTATACTTGGTACAGTCAAAATTGTAAAGGCCGCTGGGTAACAACTCAGCGGTCTTTCACATGCAGGAAGGTGGTGAGCCCCGATGCAGTAATTCATTCTTTTGGAGCCGTGTGGCTGGGTAGTGACGATACTTACCATTACTCAATCGTGTACGCTTCGTGATTTCTGGAATCTGCTGTTGAAAAAAGGCTCTCTCCAGTCGTAAGTATGATTAAGTCCTTACAAAAAGGACTATCCCATATTTACAAAAGGAGAGATACCCATGAGGAATAAGCTGATCTATTGCATCCCGCTGGCACTGAGTATTACATGTTTGATCGGTTGTGCAGCCAAGGCAACTCAGATGCCGGCAGAACCGGAACCTGTGGCGCTGCTTCCCGAACAGAAGCAGTCTTCCATCGTTACGAATGATGCAAAGAATGAAACAATCCCCCCTCCACAGCAGTCTGAACACAAAGATACCCCAGTACGCATCGTGGAAAGCAACCCTGCAGACACTCCAGCAAACGCAGATACCGAAGTGCCGCAGGCTGCGTCTGCACCCACCACACAACCCAATGTCACAGAGGACATTCCCTCCGAGACCGTCCACGCAAAGACGGGATATGTGGAGCTGGAGCCTACGCCAGAGCCGGAACCCACGCCCGAACCAACGTCCCCGGCAGACCGGCAGGCGGCCATCGACGCGGCTAATGCCTACGCGGTGGCGCAGTACGGTGTCACCACAGACAGCGGCCTGACGCTGGACAACAGCGCCTACCGTTTCCCCGCCGCAGTGCCGGTGGATGCCTCGCAGGAAACACTGGAATCCAAAGCGCGGGACATGGTGGACTTCACCTTTAAGCAGCTCATGATGCAAGCAGGCCGGGACAGCGTAGCAGACGCCGGTTTCCACTGCAGCGTCCGCATTGTGGAGGATGGCGGGAGCCTGCTGATCTATGTCCTCTACGACTAAAACGCAACAATTCCATACGCAAAGCCTCTCTGGCAACAGAGGGGCTTTACCTTTTCCAACAAAGGAGGAAGCTATTGAAAACTGTTAAACGATTTACAGCCTTGGTACTTGCACTGGTTATGGCGGCCATGCTGGCGGTGTCCGCCTACGCCGCCACAGTAGTCGTAAAATATCGGGTCTACGTCTATACCTCGCAGTTGACCTTCAAGCAGTACGACTACAGCTCCAGTACCACGCCCAGCACGAGAAACCTGACCATTCTGGCAGACAGCAGCCTTGGCAGCGGTAGCGCCTTGTATCATGTCAAGTACGTTGATGGTGCCGTGGCCTACTGCATCCAGCCGGGTGTCCGGTCGGACGACAGCAGTAATTATGTGCAGGGCTCCAGCGGGTGCTGGTACAACCTGCCTGCCTCGGTGCAGAGCGGCATCGCGCTGGCTCTGGCCTGTGGTTATCCCAGCGCAGAGTACGGCACAGCTTACGGCGACAGCAACAGCAGCGACATCATTGGCGCCGAAAAGTGGGCCGCTACGCAGGCAGTCATTTGGGACTTGATCTGCGAGTATCGCAGTCCCTATGACTACCGCTCCTGGGGCAGCAGCCCATTTTTTGGCTGCGTGGATACGTCTCGTTATCCCACATTTGAACTGTGGTACAGAGAAATCGTAGATGCGATGCAGAGTGCAACGGACATTCCCAGTTTTGCGGCGACAAGCTCTCGCTGGTGCGATACCATTGAATTGGTCAAGGACACCAGCGGCAATTACTCCGCCAGCGTGACGGACACCAACGGAGTGTTGTCCGATTTCAATTTTGCTGCGAACAGCGGCAACGGCATTACGTTTTCTCAGAAGGGCAACACCCTGACCATCACGGCTACGCCGGAGGCGGCAAAAGGTCTCTCCACTGAGAAAACCTACTCTGCCACCGGCAGCGCATACGGTATCGACCCGGATGAAGCGGTATTATGCTGGTATGATTCCACCGGCAAGTATCAGTCCTTGGCGAGCTATACCGGTACAGGCCTCGATCCTGTGAGAGCCTATATCAAGATCAAGGCCACCGTGACGGAAGATAAGGGCAGTCTGACCATCAATAAGACTGATGCCGACACCGGAAAAGCCTTGGCAGGCGTGACCTACCGGCTCTATGACAGTGCTGGCAACAAGATTGCCGATGTGACTACCGGTGCGGATGGTAAAGCGGTCTTTTCTGACCTTCCGCTCGGCAGCTATACCTATCAGGAAATCAGTGCCCCTTCCGGGTATGTGGTGGACAGCACCAAGTACCCGATCACCATTACGGCTTCGGCATTGAATATCACGGCGACCCGAACCAATGCGCTGGGGAAGGCCAGTGTTGAGATCAGCAAGGTGGACGCGGACTCTCTAACACACCGCTTCAAGGTGCCGGTTTCCGTCTGTATGACGCTTCTGGAAGCCAAGTTGCAGAAGGTTACACGGATGCCAACGGTAAACTGACGTTCACCGGTCTGAAGCTGGGCAGTTACACCTGCAAGGAGTTCCAGGCACCGACCGGATATGAGCTGGATGATACGTAAGCGTAAAATATAGAGACGGGTAGACAGATATGAGAAAATAGTGATGGAAC
>CAVBAZ010000103.1:0-4937 GCA_963593515.1 Bacteroidaceae bacterium | reverse complement strand
TCGGGTTTCATAACCCCGTCGGTGCCTTTCGCAGAAAGGCGGATTATAGACATGATAAAACGCCTGCGCAACCGATTCATCCGCATCGCCACGCTGTCGGTGGCGGCGGTAATGCTGCTGCTGACAGTGATCCTGAACGTGGCCAACTACATCTCCACCGACGCCGACCTGCGCAGCACCTTGGCTCTGATTTACGAAAATCAGGGCACCATCCCCCTCTCCGACAGCATGGACGCGATACCGGAGCCGTCCGGCGACGACGTGCCGCCGCCCGTACCGCCGCAGGGAAAGCCCAACGGCAGGGACGGTCACTTCACCCCGGAGACCCCCTTCTCCACCCGTTACTTCGTGCTGCGCTATGACGCGGACGGCACGCTGACGGATGCCGATCTCAGCAAGATCGCCTCCGTGACGGAGGACGATACCGCGCCGTATCTGGCCGCCGCCCTGAAAAAGGGCGAGGGCTATGGCTACTGCGGCAGCTACCGCTTCTTTGTGGCCGCCGATGGAGACGGCCAGTACATGGCCATCTTTCTGGACAGCTATCAGCAGCTGCGCGCCATCCGCACGGTGCTGATCTGGTCGCTGGCCGCCGACGCAGGCTGCACGCTGCTGGTATTCCTGCTGGTGGTGCTGCTGAGCCGCCGGGCCATCGACCCCGTGGTGCGCAGCGCCCAGCAACAGAAGCAGTTCATCACCGACGCCAGCCACGAGCTGAAAACCCCCATCACCGTCATCGCCACCAGCCTGAAGGTGCTGGAGATGGAGGTGGGGCAGCAGAAGTGGATCGACAAGGCGCAGGCCCAGACGGAAAAGCTGACGGAGCTGGTAAACTCGCTGGTGACCCTCAGCCGCATGGACGAGGAGAACTCCCCCCTGAAAATGGAGCCGTTCCCCATCAGCGGCGCGGTAACGGAAACGGCGGAGTCCTTCCGGGAGCTGGCCCAGGCCGCGGGCCACCCGCTGGTGCTGGCCATTCAGCCGGAGCTGGTCTATTCCGGCGACGAATACGCCGTGCGGCAGCTGGTGTCCATCCTGCTGGACAACGCGGTGAAGTACGCCGCGCCGGAGTCGCCCATCACCCTGTCGCTGGAAAAGAGCCGCCGGGGTGTGGTGCTGCGCTGCGGCAACCGCTGCGCCGAGCCGGACAACATCGACACCGGCAAGCTCTTCGACCGGTTCTATCAGGCCGACCCCTCACGGGGCGCGGGCGGCTTCGGCGTAGGACTGTCCATTGCCCGTGGCATCGCCGAGGGCCACCACGGCGCCATCCGCGCCGTCCTCTCCGGCGACGCCATCGAATTTATTGCGGAGCTGAAAGGCTGAAAAAAAGGCCGACCGATTCTTTGAATCGGTCGGCCTTTTGCCGTTTAATGATGGAAGCTGGTGGTAACGGTGGGCTCCTTCTCCGGAAGGCCGAACTGCTCCTTGCCCAGCCGGATGCTCTTCATCAGGAAAGCCATGTTGCGGCCCAGCGTCCGCATGGTCTGAAGGCCCTCCTTATCCTGAAGCACCTCCTCCGCCGTATTGCCGTAGACCATGTTCCAGTACTGGCTGCTGGCAATGGGCATGCCGCAGATGGTGAAGTACTTGTTCAGCGCGTCAAAGGTGGCGGTGTTACCGCCCCGGCGGCAGGATACCACCGACGCGCCCACCTTCATGGTCTTGTTGATCCACGGTGTGCTGAAAAACAGCCGGTCCATAAAAGAGATCGCGCCGCCGGCAGGGGAAGCGTAGTACACCGGCGAGCCGATCACCAGCGCGTCGGCCTCGTTGAACTTCTGGGCCACCTCGTTCACCAGATCGTCGTGAACGCAGCGGTTGGTTTTCTTACAGACGCCGCAGGCGTTGCAGGAGATGTTGGTCTTACCGGCCTGTACGATCTCCGTCTCGATGCCCTCGGCCTCCAGTGCCCTGGCCAGTTCCGCCAAAGCGGTATAGGTGCAGCCCTTCTCGTGGGGGCTGCCGTTGATAAGCAATGCTTTCATGGCAAACGCCTTCCTTTCCGGTGATATTTTGATTATACCCGCGAAATCTTCCGCGTGCAAGAGGGAAGTCCCAAAAAAGAACGCCGTCCGCGGACGGCGTTCTTTTTCGATAAAGCAGCAGTTACCGCTGGCCCTTGTCGTAGGGGATACCCTCTGCCTTGGGTGCGCGGGACTTCTTGGAGGTAAAGGCCAGCACCACCAGCGAGATGATGTAGGGCATCATGTTGTAGATCTGGCTGGGCAGGTTCAGCGCCTTCAGGAAGTCGAAGCCGGTATACACGTTGGACAGTGCGCGGAACAGGCCGAACAGCAGCGCCGCCAGCGCGATGCGGGTGGGCTTCCACTGGCCGAAGATCATGACCGCCAGAGACAGGAAGCCGAAACCGGCCACGCCGTACTCAAAGCGCCACTCGGACACACCGGCGGTGATGAACACGATGCCGCCCAGGCCGCCCAGCATGCCGGAGATCAGCACACCGGCCCAGCGCATCTTGTACACGTTGATACCCACGGAGTCCGCCGCCTGCGGATGCTCACCGCAGGCCATGAGACGCAGGCCGAAGCGGGTCTTATACAGCACCACATAGGCCGCCACCAGCAGCAGGAACGCCACCAGCATGAACCAGCTGAACTCGAAGGAGCCGATGTTCACCAGAAACGCCTTCTTGGCGCCAGCGTACTGGATGGTGGAGGACACATCGTCGGGGTTGGCCGCGGTGTTGATGGCCTTGACGATAACGGTCGCGCCCGCCGTGCCCAGCAGGTTCAGCGCCGTACCCACGATGGTCTGGTCGGCCTTGAAGTTGATGCAGGCCACGGCCAGCAGGCTGGAATAGATGACGCCGATGGCCGCCGCGGACAGCAGCACCACAAGGATCATCACCAGTGCGGAGGAATCGGTGGGCATATAACGCATGGCAAGCGCACCGCCCAGAGCGCCCATGATCATGATGCCTTCCAGACCCAGATTGATGACGCCGGAATGTTCGGAGAAGCAGCCGCCCAGCGCCACAAGAATCAGCACGGAGGCGAAGGTCAATGTATATTGCAGCAGCAGTACCATTACTGATCGCCTCCTTCCTGCTTGGCAGAGGCTTCCTCTGCCGCTTTGGCCTTTTGGATGGCTCTTTCTTCACGTTTGGCGATGGCGGAGCTCATGGCGTACTTCATAAACAGCACGAAGCCGCACAGATAGATGATGATGGCGGAGATCAGATCGGAGATCTGAGCGCAGTACATGGTCTTATCCACATATGCGCCGCCGGCGGTGATATGCTGGATGAAGAAGGAAGCAAGGATCGTGCCGTAGGGGTTCAGGCCGCCCAGGAAGGCGGCGGCGATGCCGTTGAAGCCCATGCCGGGGACGGAGGAGGTGGAGCACTGCCACTGCTCGTAGCCCGTCAGGTACAGCATGGCGGCGCCCAGACCGGCCAGTGCGCCGGAGATCACCAGCGTCAGGATGATGTTGCGCTTTTCCGCCATGCCGCAGTACTTGGCGGCGTTCTTGTTGCCGCCGGTGGCCCGCAGCTCATAGCCGAAGCGGGTCTTGTTCAGCACCACGGCCACCAGAACAGCGATGACGACGGACAGGGGAATGGCCAGACCCACATACTTATTGTCGTTGAACAGTGCGCCCAGTCCCAGAGAGGGCAGCAGCGCGGAGGGATTCTCGTTGGCCAGCACGATGGTATAGGGGCTGGTCGCCTCTTTTACATTGGTCAGCAGCATGTTGGTCAGATAGAGGACGATCCAGTTCAGCATGATGCCGGAGATGACCTCGTTGACGTTGCAGTAGGACTTCAGCAGGCCGGAGACCGCGCCCAGCAGAGCGCCGCCCACCATGGCCAGCAGCATGCAGGGCAGCCAGCTCCAGTGCCACGCCAGCGCAGCATACAGGCTCAGCGCCACACCGGCGCAGTACTGACCGGCAGCGCCGATATTGAACAGGCCCACCTTATAGGCAAACAGGATGGCCAACGCGCACATCAGCAGCGGTGCGGTCTTGACCAGCGTGTTGCCGAAGTATTTCATCTGGGTGTCCGCCCGGTTATAGGTCAGGAAGTTTTTGATAACGGTAATGATGGCCTCGCCCGCGCCGGAGGGGTTGATGAACAGCAACACCACATAGCCGATCAGCAGGCCCAGGATCACGCAGGCCAGCGCCGCCAGCAGCGACTGCACGCCATTATTCTTGAGGATGTTTTTCTTCATGCCTTCACCTCATCTCTCTTGGCGCCCGCCATGTAAAGGCCCAGCTCCTCCTGCGTGGTCTTCTTCGGGTCAAGCTCGCCCACGATCTCGCCCTCGTACATGACAAGGATGCGGTCGGGCACGTCCATGACCTCGTCCAGCTCCAGAGACACCAGCAGCACGGCCTTGCCCTCGTCACGCTGGGCCACCAGCTGCTTGTGGATATACTCGATGGCGCCCACGTCCAGACCGCGGGTGGGCTGGACTGCCACCAGCAGCTCGGGATCCTTGTCAATCTCGCGGGCCACGATGGCCTTCTGCTGGTTGCCGCCGGACATACTGCGGGCCACGGTGATGGGGCCCTGACCGCTGCGGACGTCGTACTGGTCGATCAGCTTCTCCGCGTACTTGCGGATGTTGTCCCGGCGCAGGAAACCCGCCTTGCTGGTGAACTCCGGCTCGAAATACCGCTGGAGCACCAGATTGTCCTCCAACGTGTAGTCCAGCACCAGACCGTGCTTGTGGCGATCCTCGGGAATGTGGGACATGCCCATGGTATTGCGGTGGCGGATGCTGGCGTGAGTGATATCCTTGCCGCACAGGCTGATCTTGCCGCTTACCAGCGGCTCAAGGCCGGTAAGACCGTAGACGAACTCCGTCTGGCCGTTGCCGTCGATACCGGCGATACAGACGATCTCGCCCCGGCGCACCTTCAGGGACACATCCTTGACGGCGTTGTTCTTATGTACCTTACTGGCC
>CAVBAZ010000102.1:0-3666 GCA_963593515.1 Bacteroidaceae bacterium | reverse complement strand
ACCCTGACCTGTGCCAAGGCCGAGGTGACCGCCGCCATCAGCGAGGTCACCACCAATCTCATGCTGCACACGCTGCTGGCCCTGCCGCAGGGCGTACAGGCTATGAGCGTGGACTTCCCCGGATTGACCCAGACCTCCCTGAACATGGGTGTGCTGCGTCTGGAGGAGGACGGCCTGCACATCACCTTCTCCATCCGCTCCAGCATTGCCTCCCAGAAGGAGATGCTGGCCCAGCGTGTCCACTCCATCGTGGAGTTCGCCGGAGGCACCGTCGCTGAGCGGGGCAAATACCCTGGCTGGCAGTACGAGCGCAACTCTGCTTTCCGGGACACGGTGCTGGCGGCTTATCACGACCTGACCGGCAAGGAGGGTGTAGTGGAAGCTACTCACGGCGGTCTGGAGTGCGGCCTGCTGATCGAGAAGATCCCCGGTCTGGACGCCATCTCCATGGGGCCGGAGCTGCACGACGTACACTCCGTCCGGGAGCGGCTGAATGTGCCCTCCACCGAGCGGGTGTATGCGCTGGTGTGCGAGGTGCTGCGGCGCAGCAAGTGAGCGCGATATTAAAATAATGTATGGCGGCATACCTGCAAACACAAAATGCAGGTGCGCCGCCTTTTTACTGCAAATTATGCAAGAATCCTATCATACTAAAGTGTGATTCCTCAGGATAGAATCGTGAATATACAACGGGAAAATGCATAAAAGCGCAAACGAAAGCGAGATAGTAGGGAAGAAAAATGAATAAGATATCAGAATGTAAAGAAAGTGCAAAAAGAAAAAATGAATTTCTTCGCGTTTTGACTTGCAAAATGGGGAATATGGGAGTATAATACGCCCATCGAGTGAAATCGGCCGCGCTGCGCGGCAATCAAAAAATGAGGAGAGTGTACCCGATGAAGAAGATTTTCGCATTGATCCTGGCGCTGGTCATGGCTCTGAGCCTTGTGGCCTGCGGCGGCGGTGACAACGGCAGCAACGGCGACACCGTTGCTGAGCATACCGATACCACCACTGTGGCGGTGGGCGCGGTGATCCTGGCCCGTGACGACGTGGCTGAGGACGACGTGTACCGTTTCGTGGCCGACATTTTTGACAACGCTGAGTCTCTGGTCACCAGCCACGCCAAGTATGGCGAGCTGAGTGTGGAGTATGGCGCTTCCATCACCTCTGTGCCTTATCATCCCGGCGCTGCCAAGTACTTCGCTGAGAAGGGCTTCGAGGTCACTTCCGTGAAGGAAGGCGCTGGCACCGGTGCTTCCCGCAACCTGCGCTTCGTCACCGGCGGCGAGTCCGGTACTTACTACGCCTTCGGCTCCGTGATCGCCCAGCACGCCAGCAACAACGCCGGTGTGAATGTGGTGGGCCTGTCCGGCAACGGCTCTCAGGCCAACGTGCAGGAGCTGGTGGACGGCACTGCCGACTTCGCGTTCTGCCAGTCCGACGTTATGGCCTATGCCTATAACGGCACCAACCTGTTTGACACCAAGGTGGAGGGCTTCTCCACTGTGGCCGCTCTGTATATGGAGCAGGTGCAGATCGTCACCACCAATCCCAGCATCAAGACCGTGGAGGATCTGAAGGGCAAGTCCGTGTCCATCGGCGCTCCCGGCTCCGGCGTGTACTTCAACGCCATCGACGTGCTGGGTGCCTATGGCCTGACCGAGAACGACATCAAGCCTACCTATCAGTCCTTCGGCGACAGCGCTGACGCCCTGAAGAACGGCCAGATCGACGCCGCCTTCATCGTGGCCGGTGCGCCTACCACTGCCGTGACCGATCTGGCTACCACCAAGGACACCTATCTGGTGAGTCTGGACAGCGAGCACATTGCCAAGCTGCTGGAGACCTCCGACTATTATACCGAGACCGTTATTGCTAAGGACGTGTACTTCGGCGACTGATCCTTAACGCGGTATTGACACTTTTCGAGGCTGCGGCGGGGGTTCCCGCCGTAGCTCTCGCGTTATTCTGTAAAATTTGGGAGAGAAACAACTATGAGCAACGACAAGAAAAAGCCGGATACCAGCCCGGCGGCAGGCGCTGATACCGCCGTCGAAGAGGCTACGGATCTGGATGCGGTGATGCGGAAATACGACCGCGAATCCGCCACCCGTATGTGGGAGGGCGTGCCGCAGCTCATCATCCGTATACTGATGGCGGTGTTCGGTGTGTTCTGCATCGCCATGACCCTGTTTTCCAAGGATATGCCGGAGGTCCGGCTCACGCTGTTCGTGGGCTGCATCGTGATCATCGGCTTCCTGACTTACCCTGCCAGCAAGCACCATGTAAAGGTGAACTACCTGCCGTGGTACGATATCGTGCTGATGGTGGTGGGCGCCTCCTGCTTCTTCTATTTTGCCATCAACGCCATGACGCTGGTGCGCCTGTCCACCCGTATCGAGCCGGTACATGTCATTATCGGCGTGGTGGGTATTCTGGTGCTGATGGAGCTGTGCCGCCGCTGCGTGGGCGTGCCCATTCTGTGTGTGGCGGGCGTGCTGATTGTCTATGCGTTCATCAATCAGCTGAGCTACGCCGGTGCGGTGAATGCTTCCACGTTGTATGACGCCCTCAAGACTATCATCTATAAGCTGTTCTACACCACCTCCGGCGTCATCGGTACCCCCATCAGCGTGTGCTATACCTACATCGTCCTGTTTATCATCTTCGGCGCGTTCCTGGAACGTACCGGTATCGCCAACTTCTTCATCAGCTTTGCCAACCGCCTTGCCGGTTGGTCCAGCGGCGGCCCGGCCAAGGTGGCCGTTATCAGCTCCGCCCTGTGCGGCATGGTGTCCGGCTCCTCCGTTGGCAACACCGTTACCACCGGCTCCTTCACCATCCCCATGATGAAAAAGACCGGCTACAAGCCGGAGTTTGCCGGAGCTGTTGAGGCAGCCGCCTCCACCGGCGGCCAGATCATGCCCCCCATCATGGGCGCTGCCGCCTTCCTGATGGCGGAGTACATGAAGCTGCCCTATGCGCAGGTGGCTGTGAAGGCGATCCTGCCTGCCATCCTGTATTTCACCGGCATTTTCATCGCCGTCCATCTGGAGGCCAAGAAGCTGGGCCTGAAGGGTATCCCCCGCGAGGAGCTGCCTGCATGGAAGCTGCTGGCCCGTGACTGCTATCTGATCATCCCCCTGATCCTGCTGGTGTGGCTGGTGTCCTCCGGCAGCAAGACCATGTCCCACTCCGCGGCCTATTCCATTCTGGCTGCCATCGCTGTGGGCTTTGTGAACTTCTTCCTGCAGAGCAAGCGCGGCGACGAGAACACCGCGCCCCAGTCCGTCGGCAAGGCGCTGGGCACTGCCGGTAAGCGCTCCTTCTTCTCCGCGGTGGAGTCTCTGGAGGCTGGCGCCCGTGGCGCCATCACCGTGGCCGTGGCCTGCGGCATGGCGGGTATCATCGCCGGCTGCATCACCGTTACCGGTCTGGCCTCCATCCTGATCAACGCCATCGTTCAGCTGGCGGGCAATGCCACCATTATCGGCCTGGTGCTGACCATGCTGTGCTGCATCGTGCTGGGCATGGGCGTGCCCACCACCGCCAACTACTGCATCATGGCCTCCACCTGTGCGCCTATTCTCGTGCAGCTCGGCTTCCCCGACGTGGCGGCGCACTTCTTCGTCTTCTACTTCGGCATCGTGGCCGACATCACCC
>CAVBAZ010000101.1:0-3124 GCA_963593515.1 Bacteroidaceae bacterium | reverse complement strand
TGGGTCGCGGGCTTTCAGCGCCTCCGTCGCTCCGGCCTCCGCCGCCAGCTCCGGCATCATCTGCTCCAATCTCCGGTTGGCCGCCTGCTCGATCTCCAGCAGGTGCGGGAACAGGGCTTCCTCCAGAATCATCTGGTTCCAGAGGATGGGGCGATGCTCCTTCAGGTACTTCTGGCGCATCCGTCCGTACTTGCCGATAGACTGCTCCGGCACCTCGATCTTCAGGTCGGGAATCATGTAATCTCCGTTCTTCGTGTAAGTCAGGTTGTTCTCCATGCTCTGCCGTCCTTTCCGCGCTGTGTTCGCGCTCATAATTTCGTATGGTGACTTCGATCTGCCGCAAAACCTGTTCATTGATCTCGCTGACCGCCGTGCCGAGGGCTGCCACCGTGCGCGGGGTGTTGAAATCAAAGATGCTGAAAAAGTCCTCGTGTTCAAAGTGATCCTCCGGCTGCATCCCGCAGCGGGACATGAGGGAGTAGGTGATGCTGACCACCGCGGCGTTTTTGAACGCCACCTCGATGTTGTAATCATCATACTCCTCCAGATAGGAATCCGCAACGATGCCGAGAATGTCGCGGGAATGGTCGCGCCAGTATTCCGCAGCAAGCTGAGAAGCGACGCTCTCGAACTGCTCCGCAAGGCCGTTTTTGCCGGAAACGCTGTAATTACGCTCCAGCATGGCGCTCACGCTGTCGGTATGCGCGTCTTTCAGCTCCCACAAGTTGACGCGGCGGGCGTTTTCCTTGCCTCCCGTGTCGGAAACGTCAAAGACGTATTTGAGCCTTGGCTTGTAGCCGGTAGCGTCAATGAGGGCGATGCCCGTGCTGCCGCGCCGGACATAGCGCCCCATCTTCTCATTCCAAAAGTCATACTCTGCGCAGGCGGTGGCCTCCGGGCGCTGCATATAGATCATGAGCTGCTCGTTGTAGGGGTACTTATACAGCCTTGCGGCGGTGGTCAGAAACGCCGTCCACGCCAGATGGCTGCCGGTGATCTGCCGTGCGGTGCGCTCCGCCTGCTCCGCGTAGGCTTGCAGTTTGTTGGGCATAAGCAAAATCCTCCTCTCATGGTTTTCTGGTGAAGCCGTTTCTTTTCGCCGCCTCGCTCGCCGCCTGTTTCCGCTTCTCGCTGTACGGTGCGGTCAGGCGGAAGGACAAGCGCCCCTTGCGGATGGTGAACTCCATACAGCCCGTGTCGGGGTCTGCGTCCAGTTGGCGGCACTCTGTGGGGTGCTGCGCGGCATAGGCGGCAAGGCGGTTTTTAAGGTCGGTATTGTGGGTGCGGATATGGATAAGGGGTTCTTTCTCGTCAAATACGATTTCCGTGATTTTCTGCGCTTTTGTCAGTCCTGTTCTCATAAATGGCCTTTCTGCGCCTCCTGCGCGAAGCAGGCGCGATTTTGGGGTATTTTCTCCGGCTCATGACTTGGGAAAAACGGAGATTTTCAAACAGAAACGCGCCGGATGATACATTCCTCATCCGGCGCGCTTCCAGCGGCGAATCTGCGATTTTTCCGGCTCTTGACCGTAAAACAGTCAGCTTTGCTCAGAGGTCAAAATCCGGCGTCAGGTCGAGGCCGGCGTACTCCGCGTCGGTAATGCCGCGCAGCTTTGCGAGGGCACTGTCCGTCAGCTCCCGCAGCTCAGCCTCCTCCGCGTCCAGATACCCCCGCATTTCTGTGAGGTCCGCGATCAGGCCCTCGCGGGTGCCGTCTGCGTTGTAGATGCTCATAAGGCTGACTTCATCGTGGGTGAAATGCTTGTCGTTCATATCAAAGCTCTCTTTCCGCGCTCCGTTTGGGCGCTGTTTTGTTTTTCGTCTGCTCCGGCGTCTTTTCCCTGAGTTTTTCCAGCACGGAGGGCTTCTTCTGTTCGCGGTGGGAGGCCGCAGCCAGTTCCGTCAGGGAAATGGAAAAGCCCGCCCTGACCTGCGCCTCCAAATCAGCCACGGTGGGCTGCTTAGGGCCGTTGTTGATGATGCCGTCGATCATGCCGTAGTCGTCCTCCAGCAGCATCTCCACGTTTTTGAGGTAATTCTCCGGCTTCAGGAAGTTTGGCAGCTCCCGGAAGCCGATGCTGTCAACGTAATGACAGGATACTACGCCATCCTTCTTCAAGGCAACGATGTCGCTGACGGACAGGCTGTGTCCCTTGAAATCCGCAGGGTGATCCACATTGAATCGCTGATAAATCATATCCAGATTGGTTTTGTTGTCCCCATAGTCGGCAAGCCCGCCGGTGTAGATCGCGTCGTAGCCGTCGTGCTCCGGCGTGACGCCCTTGCTCTGCAAGTAGTCATAGTTCATGAAGCGGTAAGCGTCCAATTCACCGCCGCGCCGAATCTGATAGATGAGGAAAGCGTCCTGTGGGTTTTCCAGAAACAGCTTTTCTGTGTCTGCCTGTTCGCTCAGCGTCACAACGCCGCGCACCGCGTCCCATTCCTCACGCTCCACGCCGAATATGCCGGTGTGGGAGGAAATATCCTCGGCGTCCAGCGCCATGGCCTCGGTGCTGTCGGCATAGAGCAGGAACACGGGAACGTCCTGCAAGAATAGCTCCATGGCGCGCTCCCTGCTCAACGGCAGCATGGTATTGCCGTCCGTGTAGCCGTACTGATACATTTCCTGAAAGCCGATGGTAGCATCCGGCATGGGATAGCTCTGCTCCAGCTCCGGCAGGGGCGGCAGCTCGGTCATTTTTTCGTCCATTTCCGTCTTAGCCTCCGGCTGGGGCTCCTCCTTGGCACGCCATTCCCTGCGGAACAGGCCGTTGAAGCGTTCCAGCAGCCCATGGGAGCCGTCGTCGATGCCAAGCTCATCTGCCAGCTTGACGAGCTCCGCCAGCTCCTTCCGCAGCCCTGCGTCCTCGCCGGCAAGCAGCCTGTCCGCAACCGAAGCCGCCGCGGGTCCTTCTGCGCTGCCGGGTACGTTCAAATCCCGGCGCAGGAACGCCGCATATTCAGCGGCGAAGGCCAGCGCGTCCTCGCGGGAGGGCGGGATGGTGACAAGCTCATATTCCGTATCCTTGGGCAGCTCGACGCCGCGCTCCCGGCAGATTTCCGCAAAGTGCTTCTCCACATCCGTGATGATGCCGTTTGCGGTCTTGCTGATGGTATCCAGACT
>CAVBAZ010000100.1:0-11282 GCA_963593515.1 Bacteroidaceae bacterium | reverse complement strand
GTATGATCCCGGAAGCCCTTTTCGTCCACGCACTTAGGCTGCTCCAGAAACAGCTCTACTTCCTTGTTGGTCAAAATCTCCGGATATTTCCGCTCCACCTTGGCGGAGGTCACCGCTTTCGCCGGATTGGTTTTCACCAGACCGGCCTGCATCAGATAGTTATAGAAGGAACGAATAGAGGCGGTAGAGCGTGTAATGGTGGCAGGTGATTTTCCTTTACTGCTCATGTATTGCAGGTAATTACTGACATTTTCCTTTTTGACCTTTCTCAGGTCGGTGATACCCTCGCTCAAAAGCCAGCTTTGGAACTGGTTCAGGTCACGGGCATAGGAGTTCAGCGTATTGGTCTGGGCATGCTTCTCCTCTGTCAAATAGCGGCAATAGTTCGCAATATGGTCTGCCATATACGCATCCTCCTCTCTCTCAAGATCCGCTGCCCAATGCCATAGTAATCAGTCTCGGCACAACAGCCATCTCCAGCACGGCGCCAGTCAGCAGCAATATAAAACACACGAAAAGACGTCTCTGTCCGCCACCCGGAGCCGCCTTCTCTCCTTGCAGGCGGCTGACCGTCCGGTCAAAGGCCCATTGGGCGATCACCAGTGCGCAGGGCAGCAGTATGGCTGCACGCACACCAAAGGCAGCCAACGTCAACGCAAGCCCTCCGCTGCCGAACGCCGCGGCAAAGCAGCTGACGGCAAAGGACAGCAAAAATCCCTGCACCGCGCAAACCGCGGGGATCAAGAGAGCGCCAAACGTGCAAAAGCCCAACAGCAGCAGCAACAGCGGCACCCGGAAATACGCGGCAAGCACCCGCAGCACGGACACCGGCTCGGCGGTGATCTCAGATGCTATCCCGGCATAGCCCTGCAGATAGTCCGTCAGCTCGCTGCCGCTATCACGCAGGGCCATTGGCCCGATAAGCTGGCCGGCAATGATCCCGACCGCAAAAAAGGCACACAGCGTCAGCAAACGCAGGATATGCGGTCGAGACGCCTGTGCTCCATGTAAGACCTTTCGCATTTTCATGGCTCTCCACTCACCTCGCTCCAGTCTATGAGACAAGCCGGGCAAATAGAAGCTTTTGGTTACCATAAATAATATAGGGCAAATTCCGCTGATTCGCAAGAACTTTCCGTGATTTCTTTTATTTTTGTTACTTATGTCAAAATGTTATGTAAACAGCATTATGTTAACTTTGTATACTAAGCGTTCGCTTATCACTTTTGCAGCCATATATGGTGCGGCGTCGCAAATTCAGCACCACATATTGAAAATCTTCCATTTTTACCTGTATCAGGTACATTTCTTCTGCATTTTCGTAAAAATATTGACCAAAAGATGAATTTCGTGATTTTTACCATTGACGGCTTTATGTCACCGCCCGCTTTCGCCGCTTTACCGTCGTTTTCGCAGAATACTTTGCTCGCTTCTTCCGCTTCTTCCCCCTGCACAGCACACAGGCCAGCAGCCCGCCGCCCCACACACAGCCGGTGATCCACCATCCATCGGCAGCAAAGGTGATCGGCTCCGATGTGGCCAGCGCCGCGATCCACAGCATCCCGTACAGCAGCAGCGCCACCACCAGCGGCAGCAGCGGTTCACCGCTCCCCTTCCCTGCTGTGCAGCCTCCTATCAGTGCCGCCAGCGCACAAGAGCCATAGACCCACCCCACCATCATAGCCGGCGGCAGCGTACCCTTTACGATCAGCAGCGCTCCCAGCATGATGCCAAGCAGCAGCAATGCCACCGCCACGCCAAGCCCCAGCCACGTTCTTTTGCCCAACAGCTTTCCCAATACCATATCCTCCCCTCCCATTCTGTTGACACTATATTCTCACAGGGCGCTATTTATGGCAGTCAAAGGCGCAAAAAAAAAAATCCGCACGTCTGTGACGTGCGGATTTTTTCAAATAGCTTTATTCCTCGACTTTGGCATCCTCGACATTGGCATCCTCTGCGGGAGTCTCAGCCTTAGGAGCTTCTTCCTCGGCCTTGGGAGCTTCCACCTCAGCGGGAGCTTCTTCCTTCTTGGCCTTCTTGCCGCCGCGCTGCATGGCGGCAGCCTGCTCGTCCAGAGTGCCGACCTGACCGATCGCGGACTTCAGGAACTCGACGCGGACGCGATCCTCGCTGGTCTCGATGACCACGGTACGATCAGTAATGGAAACAACGCGGCCATACACGCCGCCGATGGTGGTCAGCCAATCGCCCTTCTTCAGGGAACTGCGCATCTCCTCAGCCTGCTTTTTCCGCTTGTTCTCAGGACGGATCAGCAGGAAGTAGAAAATCGCCAGCATGACGACGATCATCAGAATGGAGGACATACCGCCGCCGGTGGTGGTGGCAGTGGCGCCGGATTCGGCATAGGTCGTAGTGATCAGATCAAACATAGGGGATACTCCTTTTCAAAAATATCTTATTTATTATACAAAAGGCTTGTCCGTTTGGCAAGGGTTTTGGCAACACTTCCCAGGATTTTTTACACTTTTTCCGTCAGCTTGCGGCTGTACTCGGCCCGAAAGACATCAAATTCATCGGCATCCAGCGCATTGCGGATACGCTCGGTCAACTTATTGTAGAAGTACAGGTTGTGCATCACCGCCAGACGCATGCCCAGCATCTCCTGCGCCGTGAACAGATGGCGGAGATAGGCACGGCTGAACTTGCGGCACACCGGGCAGTCGCACTGGGGATCGATAGGGCCGTCGTCCAGCTTGTACCGGGCATTTTTGATGTTCATGGTGCCCTGCCAAGTGAACAGCTTTCCGTGACGGGCGTTGCGGGCGGGCATCACACAATCGAAGAAGTCCACGCCCCGGGCCACGCCCTCGATGATGTTGCTGGGCGTGCCGACGCCCATGAGATATCGGGGCTTGTCCTCCGGCATGTAAGGCTCCACCGCGTCTATGATCTCGTACATCACCTTGGTAGGCTCACCCACCGCCAGACCACCGATGGCGAAGCCGTCGCAGTCTATCTTAGCGATCTGCTGCATATGCCAGATGCGCAGGTCGGCATAGGTAGCGCCCTGATTGATGCCGAACAGCATCTGCTTGGGGTTCACCGTATCCGGCAGGCTGTTGAGCCGATCATGCTCCGCCTTGCACCGCTCCAGCCACCGCAGCGTCCGCTCGCAGGAGGCTTTCGCGTAGTCGTAGGGTGCGGGATTCTCCACACACTCGTCAAAGGCCATGGCGATATCGCTGCCCAGATTGGACTGGATACGCATGCTCTCCTCCGGGCCCATGAAAATACGGTGTCCGTCCAGATGTGAGGCGAAGGTCACGCCCTCCTCCTTGATTTTTCGCAGGCTGGCAAGGGAAAATACTTGAAAGCCGCCGCTGTCGGTCAGGATAGGGCCATCCCAGCCCATGAACTTGTGGAGGCCACCCAGCGCCTTCACCGTCTCGTCGCCGGGACGGAGGTGCAGGTGGTAGGTGTTGCTCAGCTCGATCTGGCAGCCCAGCTGATCCCGCAGGTCAAAGGCGTCGATGCCGCCCTTTATGGCGGCCTGCGTGCCCACGTTCATGAACACCGGCGTCTGTACCACGCCGCCGTGGGCGCACTGGAACTGTCCCCGACGGGCGCGGCCTTGTTTTTTGATGACTTTGAACATTTTATTCTCCTATTAAACCATGAAATAGCCAAGACACAGGGCGAACATCACCGAAAAGACGGCCAGTCCGCCTAAAATCGCGGCGGCGGTAAGTCTCCCCTCTGTGCGATGGGGCGCAAAAAGCAATATGCCTGCCGCAATAAGCGCAGCCGCACCGACCGCCAGCGAAAGGATCAAATAAACCTTCATACGCTTTAATGTATAAACATCGCGTCGCCGAAGGAGAAGAAACGGTACTTCTCGCGTACCGCCTCCTGATACGCCGCCAGAATATGCTCGCGGCCCGCCAACGCTGACACCAGCATGATAAGTGTGGATTCCGGCAGGTGGAAGTTGGTGATCAGGGCATCCGTGGCCTTGAACCGATAACCGGGATAGATAAAGATATTCGTCCATCCGGCGCTGGCCTGCATAGTGCCGTCCTCCCCCGCCCAGGATTCCACCGTGCGGCAGGAGGTCGTACCCACACAGATGACGCGGCCACCGTTGGCACGGGTTTGGTTGATAAGGCCGTCCCCTGCGGAATGACGCAGTACTCGCTGTGCATCTCATGCTCGGTGATCTCGTCCTCCTTTACCGGCCGGAAGGTACCAAGGCCCACGTGCAGCGTCACATAGCCGATGCCCACGCCCATGGCCCGTACTTTTTCCAGCAGCTCGTTGGTAAAATGCAGGCCCGCCGTAGGCGCGGCGGCGCTGCCCACCACCTTTGAGTACACCGTCTGATAGCGTTCACGATCCTGCAACTCCTCCTTGATATAGGGCGGCAGGGGCATTTTGCCCAAGCGGTCCAGCACCTCCAGAAAGATACCCTCGTAATCGAAGCGTACCAGGCGGTTGCCGCCGGGCAGCTCCTCCGTGACCTCGGCGGTCAACTGGCCGTCGCCGAAGGAGAGCTTTGCACCCTTACGCATCTTCTTGCCGGGCCGCACCAGACATTCCCAGGTCTTGTCGCCCCGGTCGATCAGCAGCAGCACCTCGCACGCGCCGCCGCCCGGCAGACGCTGTCCCAGCAGGCGGGCCGGCAGCACACGGGAATCGTTGAGGATCAGGCAGTCACCGGGCCGCAGGTACTCCGGCAGGTCGAAGAAATGCCGATGCTCCCACGCACCGGTGTTCTTATCCAGCACCAGCAGTCGGGAAGCGTCCCGCCGCTCGATAGGCGTTTGGGCGATCAGCTCCTGCGGCAGATCAAAATAAAAGTCATGTGTTTTCATATAATCGCTCGTTTCCAAGTAATATAATGTGTTTGCAATTTGTTATCATAGCATACTCTCCCCTTTTCTTCAACCATTTTCTTCTTGCACCTTAGTTTTACAAAATATTTCATTGAATCCTTCGGTTTATCGTTGACGCTGGTGGAATGTGGATGTATAATGTGGAATGTAACCATAATTTTCTGATCACATCACAGAAATTCAGGAGGAAACGTACATGATCAATACGATCAATGGCATCTTAGAGGCCGCCAAGGGCGGTAAGACCGGCGTTATCGCCGTGGCCGCCGCACACGATCAGCCTGTCATCGAGGCCGTTGTAGAGGCCCGCAAGGAGGGCATCGCCACTCCCATTCTGGTGGGCCATGTGGAGGAGATCAAGGAGATGCTGTCCGGTCTTGGCGAGAATCCCGCTGATTACGAGATCGTCGCCGGTGACAGCGACACCGACTGCGCCGCCAAGGCCGTGGCTCTGTGCGCCGAGGGCAAGGCCAATTTCCTGATGAAGGGTATTCTGGGCACCGCCGATTTGATGCGCGCCGTATTTAATAAGGAGCATGGTCTGCGCACCAGCCATCTCACCACTCACTGCATGTTCTATGAAATCCCCGCCTACGGCAAAATGGTGATCCTCACCGACGGCGGCGTCAACACCTTCCCCAATCTGGACAAGAAGGCTGAAATTCTGGAGAATGCCGCCATGGTGCTGCACGCCCTGGGCTATGAGAGCATCAACGCCGCCTGCATCTGCGGCGCTGAGGTGGTGAACCCCAAGATCCAGTCCACCGTGGACGCCGACGCGCTGGCCCACATGACCGAGCGTTGGAGCAAGTACAACATGAATGTATGCGGCCCCGTGGCCCTCGATCTGGCAGTCAGCAAGGAGGCATGCCATCACAAGCACTACACCGCCCCCGGCGCAGGCGACGCCGACATCCTGCTGGTGCCCAACTATGAGGTGGGCAACGGCATCGGCAAGGCCGCTTCCCTGTTCGGCAACGCCAAGAACGCCGGTATCATTCTGGGCGCGAAGGTGCCTATCGTGCTGGTGTCCCGCGCCGACAGCGCCGAGTCCAAGCTGGCTTCCATCGCCGCCGGCAGCGTGCTGGCCCAGCGGATGGAGCTGAACTGAGGGTATCGATTGTTTCGTTTGCATAAATTTTTCTTTGTAAATCCGTTTTCTTTGATAAATACTTGACAATCAAGAGAAACACTCGTATAGTAATAGTTGGTCATGCATGCGTTTGAGCCGCATGCGCAATATAAATAAGGAAAAGAAGAATAGGAGCTGTTATCATGGTCAATCAGGAATATTACACTTTAGGCACTGCCCCCTCTGTTATCCGTCAGCTGTTTGCCTATGGTCTGGAGCAGGCCAAGGTCGTAGGCCCTGAGAATGTGTATGACTACTCTCTGGGCAATCCCAGCATCCCCGCCCCCAAGAAGGTCAACGAGTCCATCAAGAAGATCGTGGACGAGACCGACTCCATCAAGCTGCACGGCTACTCCATGGCGCCCGGCTTTGAAGAGGCCCGCGCCGCTGTCGCCAAGGATCTGGCTGCCCGCTTCGGTCTGGATGTGAAGGCCAGCGAGCTGTTCTTCACCTGCGGTGCCGCTCCCGCTCTGATCTCCATCATCAAGGCGCTGATCGTGGATGCTGACACCGAGATCATGGCCATCGCCCCCTTCTTCCCTGAGTACCGTCCCTTCGTCAACGCCAACGGCGGCAAGCTGGTGGTCGTTCCCGCTGACACCAAGGCCTTCCAGATCCATCTGGACGAGGTGGAGAAGCGCATCACCAAGCACACCCAGGCCATCATCGTCAACTCCCCCAACAACCCCTCCGGCGTCGTGTACACCGAGGAGACCCTGAAGGGTCTGGCCGCTCTGCTGGAGCGCAAGAGCGCCGAGTACGGCCATCCCATCTATATCATCGCCGACGAGCCTTACCGTGAGCTGGTGTACGGCGGCGTGAAGGTGCCCTTCATCCCCTGCATCTACAAGAACACCATCGTGTGCTATTCCTACTCCAAGTCCCTGTCCCTACCCGGCGAGCGTATCGGCTATGTCTACGTCCCCGGCTTCGCGGATGACAGCCATGACGTGTACGCCGCCATCTCCGGCGCTGCCCGCATCATGGGCCACGTCTGCCCCCCCACGCTGATGCAGAAGGTCATCGAGTACTGCGCCGAGGAGCGTCCCGACCTGGTGGCTTACGACGAGAACCGCAACCTGCTGTACAACAGCCTGACCGAGATGGGCTATGAGTGCGCCAAGCCCGACGGCGCTTTCTATCTGTTCGTCAAGGCTCCCAATGGCGATGCCAACGCCTTCTCCGAAAAGGCCAAGCTGGGCCACAACCTGCTGGTGGTTCCCGCTGACGGCTTCGGCTGCCCCGGCTTCTTCCGCCTGAGCTACTGCGTGTCCAACGACATGATCCGCCGCAGCCTGCCCGCCTTCAAGGCCATGATTGAGTCCTATAAGTAAGCTTTCTTCTTAAAATCGCCGCATCCACAAGGATGCGGCGATTTTTTATGCAAGATTTAGGAATTTTTTCTCTTGCCAATCCCAATGCACTTTATTATAATAGAGTGCATATTTATTTGAAAGAGGTGCTTAGGCATGAGTAAGGTTTTCATTCCCGCCGGCTATAAGACGCCGCTGTCCGTCTATGAGATGCAGCGCGCCATCGAGTTCATCAAGAGTAACTTTCAGGTCAATCTGGGGCAGGCGCTGAATCTGCGCCGGGTCTCCGCTCCCCTGTTTGTCCGTGAGGACTCCGGTCTGAATGATAACCTGAACGGTGTGGAGCGTCCCGTTTCCTTCGATATCCCCGATGTGGGCGCCAACGGGCAGGTGGTGCACTCTCTGGCCAAGTGGAAGCGTCTGGCGCTGAAGCGCTATGAGTTCAACGTGGGCAAGGGCCTGTTCACCGATATGAACGCCATCCGCCGCGACGAAGAGGTGGACAATCTCCACTCTGTCTATGTGGATCAGTGGGACTGGGAAAAGGTCATCTCCCGCGAAGATCGCAACGTCAACTTCCTGAAGCAGACCGTCCGCGCCATCGTGGGTGCTGTTGTGGAAACCAACGACGCCTTGCAGATCGCTTTCCCCAGTCTGCACACCAAGCTGGAGCGTGAGGTCTATTTCGTCACCACCCAGGAACTGGAGGACCGCTGGCCCGACCTGACCCCCAAGGAGCGTGAGCACGCCATCTGCCGAGAGCACCACACCGTGTTCCTGATGCAGATCGGCGACAACCTGAAGCGCTCCGGCAAACCCCATGATGGCCGCGCCCCTGACTATGACGATTGGTCTTTGAACGGCGATATCCTGCTGTACAACCCCGTGCTGGACAGCTCCTTTGAGATCTCCTCCATGGGCATCCGCGTAGACGAGGCCGCCATGGACTATCAGCTGAACGCCCGCGGCTGCAATGACCGCCGTGAGCTGCCCTTCCACAAGATGCTGCTGAACGGGGAGCTGCCCCTGACCATCGGCGGCGGTATCGGCCAGTCCCGCCTGTGCATGATCATGATCGGCACCTGCCACATCGGCGAGGTACAGGCCAGCCTGTGGGACAAGGAGACCGAGAAAGCTTGCGCGGACGCCGGTATCATGCTGCTGTAAAGTTTTTCCACTTGCAGTCGTGATATCCCGCTTGGTTCGATTTTTACATGGTTCCATAATGTCTATTAACAAAGCAAACCTCCGGCTGAGCCGGAGGTT
Organism: Bacteroidaceae bacterium; assembly: GCA_963593515.1. GTDB lineage: Bacteria > Bacillota > Clostridia > Oscillospirales > Oscillospiraceae > Vescimonas. The sequence goes on along the minus strand of CAVBAZ010000100.1, from coordinate 2,715 downwards.
TGCTTTGTTATGATTTCCGGAGCGTACCGCCAGCGGCGCAAGCAGCTTCTTCGCAGCTGGCTTTCCCGATACCCTGCTTATTTCTCTTTCTTCTCAAACTCCTCCACCACGTCCATCAGCAGCTGACGGATGGGCAGGTGCTGGGGACATGCCTTTTCGCACCGGCCGCATTTCACGCAGTCAGAGGCCTTGTGACCGGGCCGGGCATGGACTTCGTTATAATAGTAATCGGCATTCCAGTCGTGATAAAGTTGCTTGGTATTCATGGTAGCAAACAGGTCAGGGATGGCGATATGCATGGGACAGCCGTCCACACAGTACCGGCATGCGGTACAGGGGATCAGGTTCTTACTCCGGAAGATCTCCTGCACCTTCTTCACAGCGGCAAGCTCCTGCTCGTTCAGCGGCTTGAACGCCTGCATAAAGCTGATGTTGCCCTGCATCTGCTCCATATTGCTCATGCCGGACAGCACCATGGCGATCCCCGGAAAGCTGGCGGCAAAGCGGATGGCGTAGCTGGCAGGGCTTCCCCCGCGCAGCTCGTCCAGCACAGCCTTGGCGTCCTCCGGCAGCTTTACCAGATTGCCGCCCTTCACAGGTTCCATGACGATCACCGGCTTGCCGTGCTTCCGGCACACCTCATAGCACTTCCGGCTCTGCACCGCGGGATCGTCGTAATCCAGATAGTTGAACTGTATCTGCACCACCTCGATCTGGGGATACTCCGTCAGGATCTGCTCCAGCACCTCCGCCCGGTCATGGAAGGAAATGCCCACATGGCGCACCTTCCCCTCCTCCTTCAGGGCAAAGGCCGTCTCATAGGCGCGACAGCTCTTGAAGTGCTTGAAGATCTCCGCACTCTGGGCGTGCATCAGATAGTAGTCGAAATACTCCACACCGCAGGCGGCCAGCTGGCTTTCAAACAGCGGCCGGATATCCTCTTCCTTTTTGAAGTAAAAATTGGTCAGCTTGTTGGTCAGCGTATACCGGTCACGGGGATAGCGGCTGGTCAGACACTCCTTCAGCGCCAGCTCGCTCTTGCCCTCCAGATAGCCGTGGGCGGTATCAAAATAGGTGAAGCCCGCCTCCAAAAAGGCATCCACCATGCGGCAGGTCTCCGCGATGTCCACTTCCTTCTCCTGCATGGGCAGGCGCATGAAGCCGAAGCCGAAATTTCTCTTGAACGCATCCATCGGTCGTTCTCCTTTCCTCGTCACATGATTCTCAGTCAATGTTGATATCCGCCACGGAGTATACGGCGGCTTTGCCGCTCATTTTGATACGCTCACCCACCTGCGTGCAGTACAGCGTGCCGCCCCGGCGGCTGGCCTGATAGGCCACCAGACTGTCCTTGCCCAGCGCCTTCACCCAATAAGGTACGATGTGGCAGTGTCCGGAGCCGCAGACGGGGTCCTCCGGCACATTGCACTTGGGTGCGAAGCTGCGGGACACGCAGTCCACGTCCTTGCCCGGTGCGGTAACATGGAGCAGCAGGCCGTCCAGCGCCCGCACCTTCTCCTGATCCACCGTCATATCGCGGACGGTAGCCTCGTCGTCAAACACGCACAGCAGGTCGCGGCCCATGTAGGCGGCCTTGGGCATGGCACCGTTCATGGCGTCCGCCATGGCCTGCGTCACCGGCACGCTTTTCAGCTCATAGGCGGGAAAATCCATCTCGTGCAGATCGCCATGGCGCACTACTGTCAGGTTGCCGGACAGGGTGGTAAAGGTGATCTCCGTCAGCGCGGTATCCACAAAGGTCATGATGGCACAGGCCGTTCCCAGCGTGGCGTGGCCGCACAGGTCGATCTCGCCGCCGGGTGTGAACCACCGCAGGTGATACTTCTCCCCCTCCTTCACGGCAAAAGCCGTCTCAGAGAGGTTGTTTTCGATGGTAATGGCCATCATCTTTTTCTCGTCCAGCCACTTGTCTATCACGCAGACGGCGGCGGGATTGCCCGCAAACACATGGTCGGTAAAGGCGTCGATCACATACTGTCTCATGGCAGTTTCCTCCTTGTGTGTAAAGTAATTTTATTTCACAGCGCTGTTCCACTTTTCGGCACAAATAAACCTGCCATATCAGCCCCTTCCAGCTCCAGCAGCCTGACCTTCCGGTCGATACCGCCGGCATAGCCGGTCAGGCTTCCATTGGTGCCCACCACCCGGTGACAGGGAACGATCAGGGCGATGGGATTGTGTCCCACCGCACCGCCGACGGCCTGCGCCGACATGTGAGCCTTCCCCTGCCGCGCGGCAAGCTGCTCTGCGATCTCACCGTAGGTCATAGTATGTCCATAGGGAATGGTCAGCATGATATCGCAAACAGCCTTGCGGAAGGGCGTCATGTCGTACCGCAGCGGCGGTGTAAAGTCTGGCTCCCTGCCAGAGAAATAGGTATCCAGCCACCGTTTTGTCTCCGCAAACACCGGGATATCCTCCCTCCGGGCAATCTCCTGCGGTAGTGTACTGCCGAAATACTTCTGCCCGTCGAACCACAGACCCGTCAAAGCCGTACCGTCGCTGGCCAGGGTAATGGCACCCAGCGGAGAGGCATAAGAATCGGTATAGATCATTGCGGCGTCCTCCTTTGTTGTTTGATGCTGTACATTTGATGATATCACACTTTTTTCATTCCTTCAACCCGGTTTTTGCCTGTCGTATGTGTAACAAAATCGTTGGCAAGGGGGGCTGGCATCCAAAATCAGCTTAGAA
>CAVBAZ010000099.1:0-7476 GCA_963593515.1 Bacteroidaceae bacterium | reverse complement strand
AGTGCTCGGGTTTCATAACCCCGTCGGTGCCTTTCGCAGAAAGGCGGATTATAGGTATGATAAAATCATTAGCGATCGAGCGGGAGTTCGGCAGCGGCGGTCGGGAGATCGGTATCCGTGTGGCAGAACGGGCCGGTATCCCGTATTATGACGGCGAGTTGCTGCTTAAGGCTGCGGAAGCGCAGGGCGTTTCTGTTGAACTGCTGGAAATGTATGATGAACAGAGGACTGGCAGCTTCCTCTACGATATTGCTGCATTCTCCGATTTTGTGAACAACCGCAAGAACTCGATCTATGAGCTCTTTGACGGCTTGCGCAGAACCATACAGCAGCTTGAGCGGCAGGGGCCTGCCATATTCATCGGAAGATGCTCGACTGAGATCCTTGGCGACCGCCCGCGTGTTCTGAAGGCCTTTGTCTTTTCATCTGACATAACCAAAAGGATCCGGCGTATTATGGCAGCAGAATCCGTTACAGAAACAGAGGCAAGGTGTCTTATGCAAAAGAAGGATAAGGATCGTAAGAATTATTTTCGCTTCTGGACGCAGAAGGAGTGGAGCGACCTGCATAACTACGATCTTGCGCTGGATACTTCCTCACTGCCCACAGAAGTCTGTGTACACATCCTGCTGACCGCAATAACAGGCGAATAACACGATGAATCTTCACCGTACCGCGCTATAACATATTCAGAAAGTGGTAAAGCATATGGTCGTCTACATCTGTCTGCTGGTTGCCAGTACCGCATTGACATTGGGAATATTTTTGCTCAAGTCACTGCTGCAGCATTGGTATGATATCTGGCTTGCCCTCCCGATCTGGCTGGGGTGGTATTTAGCCCTGCTGATCGTGTATTTCCTGATACTTTTTCTGATTTCTCTGACGGTGGATAAGGCCAAGCCTGTCCGGAAAAAGGAACCTTTTTTCCGCTGGCTGCTGGATCAGACGGTATGGCTGATCCTCCGCTTGGGAAAAGTGGAGATCCGCAGCACCGGCCTTGAAAAACTGGAGGGGCTGCCGCCGTTTCTTATGGTGGCGAATCATCGCTCCAATTTTGACCCGTTTATTGCTCTTGCGGCCTGCCCGCAGGCGGAATTAGCTTACATCGCAAAGCCGGAGATTTTCAACATCCCTATCGTGGGCCGCATGATACATAAATGCTTTTTCCTGCCCATTGACCGGGTAGATAACCGCGCGGCAGTAAATACCATCAAATACGCCGCAAAGCTGTTAGAGAAAGGAACGGTTTCTTTCGGTATTTATCCGGAGGGAACACGCAGCAAAACCGGTGAGCTGCTGCCCTTTCGGAACGGTGCCTTCCAAATCGCCAAGCGCGCAGGCGCACCGCTTGTTATCGCGAAGACGACCGGCACAGAGTTTATCGCCCACCGCTTTGCCAGAAAACGCACGATTATCCGGTTCGACGTGTTGGATGTGCTGGATAGTGCCGCTGTATCAAAACGATCCACACGAGAGCTGGGAGAGTATGCCCGCACCTTGATGCTGGAGGAGACGCGCCATGCATAACCGGAATACAGCGCAAGCGGAGAATCGGAGCCTGCGCTGGGCGAAGTATGCGTTAGGCTTGGTATGGCTTGCCATCATCCTTGCGTGTCTGCTGCACAAAGATCAGTTTACCTTGGAAGGCATCCTGACCTATACACCGCGGCAGCCGCTTCTGGCTGTGCTGGTACTGATGGCGTTGTTTGCGCTCAAGAGCCTGAGCATCTTTCTTTACAGCGGCCTGCTGTATGCGGCCAGCGGAATCCTATTCCCGCTGCCTGCCGCCATTGCTGTTAATATCGTCGGAACGGCGGTGATGGTCAGTATTCCCTATTGGCTTGGAAAAAGGCTGGGCAACCGCACGGTGCAGTATATTTTGAAGCGCTATCCCAAGGCAGCTTTCCTGCATGATCTGCGAAGCAATAATGACTTTTTCTTTGTTCTGATCGTGCGGCTGCTGGGCATTCTGCCCGCCGATATAGTCAGTGCCTATATGGGCGCGGTGAATGTAAAATACCGGAATTATCTGCCCGCCTGTCTGCTGGGCTTTCTGACTACCTGCATTCTGTTTCCCATTATGGGCATGAGTATTTCCGATATGCGCTCCCCGCAGTTTCTCATTGCCGCAGGGATCGAATTAGCTGTTATGCTGGCATCATGTATCGCATTTTACTTTTATCGGAAAAAGCACACGTCTGCCGCAACTGAAAAAATACAGGCGCAGGATGATAGCGCAGCACAGGAATAGCGATTGATCTCGTCCTCAGGTTTCTGATCAAGAGAAACAACAGTGTTTTTTTGATAAGCAAAAGGGTGTGCTGGATGCCTTTCGGGAGCGTTACTTGATCTCACAAGAGCAATATGACCTAAGTCTCAATACCCTCATGGATAACATGGCGATACATGTCGCAGTGTAATAGAAGCCCGCCCAGCAACGGGCTTCTTCTTTATTGAGGTCGAAAGTAAACTCCGTTCTTCTACAAGAGCATGTTCTCATTCTTTTCTCTGTACTAATACCTTCGATAGAGTGAGTCCTTCTGGGTGGTTCATCATGAACCCCTCCTCGGTTCAGCAAACAGGCGCAGTCGCCCCTTGGCGGCTGTGCCTGTTTTTTATCGCACCGTATAGAGGTTAGAGGTGCTGCTACCGTTGGGGCGGTAGCGGGGCAGGCGCTCCAGATAGCCATGCTGCTCCAGCTCACCCAAAGCCCGCTTGACCGTGCTGCGAGACAGGTGCAGGTCTGCCGCAATGGTCTTGATGCTGGGCCAGCATTTTTGCTGGGCGTCGCCCCGATCCCGCAGGTACATATAGACTGTCCGTGCCCGGTGAGGCAGCAGGTGGTCAGCGTAAATCGTATCAAAATAGCTCATTGTTCTCCTCCATTGTCATAGAGCTCCATGGCAGACTGCGGCGACTTGCGTGTGTCAGTCTTTTCCGACTGTTTCGCTTGCGCAGCCTGAGTGTTCTGCTCCTGCTGCGCTTTCCTGACGCTCCGGAACAGTTCTTCCCGGCTGGCGTAGGCCACCTTTCGCACGGCGTGTTCTGGGGTGGCATATAGCTCATCGAATACAATGCCCCAATCAGAGAACAGCTTCAGCTTTGTCTGCATGGGGTGTGTTCCCGTTTTCATTACCACGAAGCTGCCTTTCGGAAGCGACTTCAGCTCGTCCGCTGTCATCAAAGGACGCTCTATCATTTGCAGGCTCTGGCTGGGATCGTTCTTTCCCTTGCTGACAGAGCCGCTCAGTACCGTGCGGCTGCCCAGCGCTTTTGAGAGCTTCTCCGCCGTTTGACTGTTAGGCGCGAAGCCACCGAAGATCGTGTCCTGGCAGTTGTCAGTCAATATTTCCGCACCCTCTTTGCCGTAATTTTTCTCCAACTGCGCCAGCGATTGGATGATAGGCACCAGTGTGATACCGCGGGAGCGGCCCGCACTGAACAGTGCCTCCACGTCAAAGGCAGGCAATAGCGATAGGTAATCCTTTGAAGTTATCTCTGGATTTTCCCCCGCTTCACACCGGACATGAGCGTTTCCGCTCATCCGGCGTTCCATCGTTCTATATAATCTCAATAAACATATCTACTCAACAACCGCTTGGGTCTCTAGATTTGATTAAGGTTTAAGCGTTTTCTCAACCTGTTCAGTTTGTCCTTTTGCCGATAGTCCAGTGACAGCTTTTCCATATAGGCTTTGATAGTATCTTTCTTTGTTGCATGGAGGAGTATATGAACTTCTGAACTCACCAATATGAGATTGGAGTATCTATCATCGCCACCATCTGCTTTCCGGGTTTTATGATGACAATGAATGCTTCCAATGCTAAGTGGGCTACCTGTAACTGCACACGCTCCTTGTTGGGCGCAATACAGTGCTAACCTGTTATCATTGTATTCGATGCTTTCTCCTCGTACTGGGTTTCTCATCAGATAGTGCAGCATCCTCACATTTACTTTTTCAAGCGTTTTATGGATATCTGCTCGCCCTTCTGGTGTGTATACGCACCAGTTTCTCGCCCGGTGTTTTGGCGGTCTTGTTTGGACATAGGCAATAGGGAGAATAAATAGTCCCCGGATATACCGAAGCGCTTTGCTTCGACCATACAGTTTCTGAACATATTGTGGCAATGTGTTTCCGCTTTTGCTTAACCGTTGACCAAGTCTACACTTCATGGTTCTTTGGACAGAAAGGCCTATTTCCGAAAAATCACGGCTTACATGCGTTGCTATGCGGTAATAATTGTGAACACCAAGCACATAGGAGTTGTAATCCATAATAAATTTGTGTTCTTCATTCGCATTGGCAGGAAACTTTATTTTTTCTATCATTTCCTTCGCACGTCTTTTGATTTTCTCTTTGCGCTTATCTGAGACATAGGAGACAACTGTATATCTGACCTTTCCGTTTCTCTTGCCTTTGGGCTTGACCTTCATTTTAATTCCGAGAAATTCTGAATATTGCTTTTTCAGATTGACTATTCTGGATTTTTCCGGGCTGATATCCAGCCCTAGTCGCTCTTTTAGCCACTTTTGTGTTGCAACAAACAGTTTTTCGGCATCTTGCCTATTTCGACAGAATATACGAAAATCGTCTGCATACCGCAGACCATAACACTCTTTCAGGTTGGTCTGCTCTCTTAAAACATGGTATACATACCCTTTATCAATTACGCCGTTATTCGACCTTACATGCCCATAATTCCTACGCATAGGTATGTTTTCCCATTGACTTGAGATCCACCAGTCCAACTCGTTTAGTACGATATTCGACAGTAAGGGAGAAATGATACCGCCCTGCGGTGTACCCTTTTCAGGAAAACCAATGCCAGCAACTTCAGCTTTTAGCATAGTAGAGATTATGGATATTACCTGCTTATCCCGAATACCAATTGCCCACATTTGCCGTAGCAGTTTCCCATGATTTACATTGTCGAAAAATCCTTTTATATCAAGGTCAACGACATAGTGCAAATTCTGGCGCTGTGCCAGCGTGTAGGCGACAGCTACGGCATTTTCCTGACTCCTGTTAGGACGAAATCCAAAACTTCTGTCATGAAATTTTGCTTCACCTATTGGTTCTAAGATTTGCAGAAAACATTGTTGTATCAGTCTATCCGCTATTGTTGGTATTCCGAGAGGACGGGTTTTACCGTTGTCCTTTGGAATTTCCACTCTGCGAACGGGCTGTGGCACATACCATTCCAGCCGCTTACGGACATATCGAATAAGGTCAGGTTCTTTCCATGTTTCAAGATTTTTGATTGTCTTTTTATCTGCCCCTGCTGTTTTGCTTCCGCTGTTCTTTTTCAGATTGCGGTAGGCAAGACGGATATTCTGCTCCGACAGTATGATTGGCATTAGCTTTGTGAAACGTTTTCCACTTTTGCTGTCTGAGTACAGATTGTCAAAGGCTTCTTGCAGATTATAATATTCTGCATTTCTGAGTTTTTGCTTTTTCGGTTTTGGGGTTGTTGTCATAGTCGGCGTGCACCTCCTTACGGAAGTTCGGCCTTTCTTAGTCATACTCGAACCTATGAAATCAGTTGATATTTACTTTACTTATATAGAACGACTAATGCCTATCCCTCCACGGCTTGTTATCACCGCTTCATAGGTACTGTGGCATCACTCTCAGCCGGATTAAGTCAGGTTATATCGTTGATTTTCCCTGACAACACATCATAGCAATGCAATTTGCTCCATGTTCCGACCTTTCCATGTTCCGATATTCCTATCTGTACATATACCCTTAGGCTGCCCTTTGACCCTGTATGCTGGATATCGCCTGTAACGATATAAGGACTTTCATAGTACAAAATTTTACTCGCCCTCACATACACCGCATTTAAGCGGCAACGGCATTTCTGCCGCCCGTTCGTGTAGAGTCGTTCATTCGGGGTTTCGTCAGTCATAAAGACATTCTCACCATAGGCATTTTATAGACCTCCGGCATATCATCTGCACAGCTTGCCTCCAAGCCGCTTTCCACAGCAACATGCGCTCTGTTTGGGCAGACTTCTGCCGACTTCACGAGCTCTCAGACGGGACACTGATTGCACAGCTCCGCCTGTCGTAGTTTTAAGGTAGGCGTTTCAAGGCGTTACCCTATCATTCCACCTATCGGAATATCAGTTTACAAGGCTTATTTTCACCTCTCTTTCTTTGCCTTGTACGCAACCTTTTCAGTTACGAACATGTCGCACTAGTTCCAAACTCATCACAATAAAAAACAACACGGTTGGGCAAACGTCCACCGCCTTTTTCGGCCAATTCAAACAGTTCTTTGGACAGATTCTGTATCATAAGTCCTGCCATAAAATTCTTCGTTCTGTCCTCTTCCGGAAGTATAAGGAAGAGGGCGGTCTTTTCTTTGGCAAATTTCTCCGCGTCTATGTTGTTGTCGAAGCAGATCACCTGCTCCAATGCGATATCCATAAACGTATTCATCTGCGCCAGTGCTGTGGACATGGCGGAAGCTGTTGCCTGATCCGATGATTCCAAGGCGGACGAAGCCAGATTTCGCGCCCTGTGATGAGCGGGCAGCATATCCATCAGTTGCTTGAAATAGCTTTGTCCCCGCATACCGGAGGGTGCCAGCAGTTGTTGGATCAGGATAAATACCGACACCAGATGCCGCCGCTCTGTTGGGTGATCCTTGTCCGGCGGCAGGAACTCCGCCAGCAGCAGAAGCACCGAGGCCACCACACCCTCGGCGGCTTTATAAAAATATTCATTCTGACCTCGGCTCTCCTCGTCTTTCGGTGAGATGATGCTGTGTGCCAGAATGTTGATCAGGTTTTCCGCTTTGCCGTATGCCTCAATGCTGTGCTCACGGAGTGCTTTGTCCATATAGCGGTTGATAAGCGTCATCAGGTTGTAGCCATCCGAGCGTGTCGGGTTCCGCAGGTCTACCACAGAGACGTGATAGCCATAGTACTTCTCCGCCACCGCACCGTAGTTGCGGGCGAGATCTCCCTTGGTGTCAGTGGCAAAGAAACTCATGCCACAGGCGCAGGCGTACTCCAGATTCGGGTACAGAAAGTAGGCAGTCTTACCCACGCCGGACGCGCCGATCATAATGTCATCGCTGTCCACCAGCGCCGTGACGCCGCCCTTTTTGCTGTCACGGCTGCCCAGCACCAAGCCCTGGGCTTCGGGCAGATTCTTGCCTGCTCGCCAGTCGGCCACTCGGAACGGCACCAGCGCATAGCTGCTGCGGATCTCCTGCTCTGTAGCCCACCGGGCTGTACCGTGCTGGCCATCGCCCACGGTTCTGGACTTAATGTTGTTGAGGTTGTAGTTATCCGCCAGCAGCGACAGCGCGACGAACACCGCCACCACCGTGCCGCCCGCCGCCAGCAGGATCCAGAGGTTTCCTGTCATGTAGATTTTCTCCTAACTTATATTTGGGGTTCATGTAACAAGTTAGTGTAAAGTTTTCGTTGGCAAAATAAAAAGGAAAGCGGATAAACCGCT
>CAVBAZ010000098.1:0-2859 GCA_963593515.1 Bacteroidaceae bacterium | reverse complement strand
GGCCACGGTCATATGCTCCACATCCAGCACCACGTCGCCGGGCTGGCAGGGCTTTTTGTCCACGTGGAAGCTGACGCTGCGGCCCACCATCATGGAGGACAGCTCCTCAATAGTGGTGTTTCTGGTCTCCACGGTGCCGATGTACTTGCCCTTGCGCAGGACGGTGCAGCGGTCGGCCACGGCCATGATCTCGTTGAGCTTGTGGGAGATGAAGAGGATGGACTTGCCCTCGGCCGCCAGATTCTTCATGATCTGCATCAGCTCCTCGATCTCCTGCGGGGTCAGCACGGCGGTGGGCTCGTCGAAGATCAGGATCTCGTTATCGCGGTAGAGCATTTTCAGGATCTCGGTACGCTGCTGCATACCCACGGTGATATCCTCGATCAGAGCGTCCGGCTCTACATGCAGGCCGTATTTCTCGCTGAGGGCCAGCACCTTTTCCCGGGCCTCCTTCTTCTGCAGGAAGCCGTGCTTTGTGGGCTCGACGCCCATGATGATGTTGTCCAGCACGGTGAAACATTCCACCAGCTTGAAGTGCTGGTGCACCATGCCGATGCCCAGAGCGTTGGCGTCGTTGGGATCCTTGATGGACACTACCTGGCCGTCCTTCTTGATGATGCCCTCCTCCGGCTGGTACAGGCCGAACAGAACGCTCATCAGCGTGGACTTGCCCGCGCCGTTTTCGCCCAGCAGAGCGTGGATCTCACCCTTCTTCAGCTGAAGGGTGATGTTGTCGTTGGCGATAATACCGGGGAACCGTTTGGTGATGTTCAGCATTTCAATGGCATACGGTGATTCCAAGTGTTTCGCCCTCCTTCCGTTTTATGGCCCGCCGCGGTTCGCACAATGCGGGGACGGAAACCAATGATATAGTGCTAGTATACTATACTTCCCGCCGTAAAGCAAAGTTTTTTTAGCGTTCTCAACATTTTTTGAAAAAAAAAGAAAGACCGCCGAAGCGGTCTTCCTTATGTAAGCTTGTGAATTAGCCCTTGATGGAGCCCTGATCATCAACAGTGATGACCTTGGCGAAATCGGAAGCGGCCTTCTCGGTATCATTGTCGACGGTCAGCTCACCGTTGAACATCTTGGCAACCAGAGCCTTGTAGTCATCCTGAGTGAAGCTATCGGACCACTGAGTGCTGTCCATGGGGATCTGCACGTAGTTGGCGGAAGGATCATCAGCGGAGACCAGACCCAGAGTGTCGATCTTGGCGGAGTACTTCTCCCAGTTGCCGTTCACGATGACGTCGGTCAGGGTGTCATAGGTGGCGGGATACAGACCCTTCATAGCGGAGGTGACGGTCAGAGCCTTGAAGCCCTCGACGGTCTCAGCATCGGCGCCCTCGCCGGCAGCGTAGTTGGCGATCACGCCAGCCTGGTCAACGTCAACACCGATGACCTTGGCGCCCTCGACCTTTTTGGCAGCGTCAACAGCGGAGGTGTAGATACCGCCGCCGCAGGCGAACACGACCTCGGTGCCGCCGGCATACCAGGTATCCATAACGCTGGTGATGTCAGCATCGCCGAAGAACTGACCGCCATAGATGTACTTCAGGGTAATATCGGTCAGACCCAGCTCGGCAGCAGCAGCATCAACGCCCTGCACGAAGCCGTAGCCGTAACGCTTAACAGCAGGAACGCCCATGCCGCCCAGGAAGCCCAGGTTCTTGTAGCCCAGCTTCACAGCAGCGTAACCGGCCATGTAACCGCACAGTTCTTCCTGATACACAGCGCAGTACAGGTTGGCGGGAACCTCGAAGCCCTCGCCCAGGTCACCGGCGGACACGTCCAGCGCGATGAACTTGACATCGGAGAACTTGGGAGCGGTCTCGGCGATGGCCTCACCGAAAGCGTAGCCGGGCATCACGATGACGTTGTAGCCCTGGTCGATAGCGCTCTCGATCATGCCCACGCGGTCAGCGGTGTTGTCGCCGGCGGGCTTGAAGTACTGGAAGTCAACATTGTTGTCCTCGGCGAACTTCTTGCAGGCCTCATAGGTGGTCTGGTTGAAGGACTGGTCGGTGATATCGCCGTAGTCGGTGATCATAGCGACCTTGTACTCGGTGGTGGTGTTGGGCTCGTCGGGATTCTGGTTGTCATCAGTGGTGTTATTGTCACCGCCGCAAGCGACCAGAGACAGCACCATGACCAGAGCCAGGATCATTGCAAGAAACTTTTTCATGTGTTTGATCTACCTTTCTCAATATTTTTCTCCTGTTCCTGACAGGAGTGATCTGTACGGCTTGACCGCCATACACCGCTATTCTAACAGGTGCTTACGGTAAAAGCAAGCCTTATTTTACGAAGTTCCGCAGCAAACGGCCTTTTGTGCTCGCGTCGCGCACAAAAGGCCGTTTGTCACAGATTATTTACTGTTTGTCCATCTTTACGGCGATCTCCAGCGCGATCTTCATCATATTGGTGAAGGTGGTCTGGCGCTCGTCGGCGGACAGCTCCTCGCCGGTAATGAGGTTATCGGAGATGGAGCAGATGGCCAGCGCCCGCTTGCCGGTATAGGCGGCGGTGCAGTACAGGGCGGCGGCCTCCATCTCCACGGCCATGACGCCCATCTTGGCGTAGCGCATGTTGCGCAGCGCGGCGTCATAGAAGGTGTCGGAGGAGTACAGGTTGCCCACAGGCATCTTCACGCCCAGCTCCTTGGCACTGTTCACGGCGGCCATCAGCAGGTCGAAGTCGCAGATGGGGGCGAAGCTGCCGCCCAGCTCGTACTGGTCGGCGAAATTGGAATTGGTGCAGGCGCCCTGACCGGCCACCACGCTGCCCAGTTCCAGGTCGGCACGCATGGCACCGGCGCTGCCCACGCGGATGATGTTCTCCACGTCGTACTGGGTGTAC
>CAVBAZ010000097.1:0-5182 GCA_963593515.1 Bacteroidaceae bacterium | reverse complement strand
GTCCTGCAGCAGCGGCAAAAATTTGGCCAGCAGCATGGGGTCGAAGCCGCCGCCATCCGCCGGAGGCGGGCTGCCTTGCGATGGTGGGGGAGGCGGCGGAGGAGGTGCGGCCTGTGCCGCTCCGCCGGAGAGCTGCTGCGCCATCTGGATGATGCGCTGCATGGCCGCCGGGTCGTTGAGCATCGCGTTGAGCTTGCTGTCCATATCCTCCATATTGCCGCCTCCTTTCCGCTGTAAGTAAGGTTACTGCTGCTGAAATTGCTGGCTCAGCCGCTGCAAGAGGGCACGGCCCTCGCCGCTGGACAGAACGGTTTTCAGCAGTGATGCCATTTCGGCGGTGCTTGCGCCTTCGCCCTGCTCCATGGCCCGCTGCAGCTGTGTACCGTTTTGCTGCTGCATCAGGGCCATCAGCGCCTGACCGTCCGGGGACTGAGCCAAGCGCTCCACCGTGCCCGGATCGGTATGCAGCTGCGCCGCCACCTGTTTCAAGTCCATGTTCCCACCTCCATACCGCAATATATGTGGCGGGCATGAAAAAAGTGCCAGTCCTACCGGATCGGCACTTGATGATCCTATTCTTCCAGCTTTTTGCCGCAATGGGGACAGTACTTGCCTGGTACCCAGAGGTTCAGAGACTTTCCGCAGTGGGGGCAGCGGTCAAAGATATAGTCTAAAATCACCCAGATAACGACGGCGGCTAGGCCAATCCATGGAAAGGTCATCTGTCTTGTTTTCAACAGCAGAAGCATGGAGAGAAAAAAGACGCCTAGCGCAATGTAGAATATCAGATTCGCAAGCTTTCGGTTTGGCTTCATAGAGCAGACTCCTTTCCATAGTCGCACAGTTCCCGCAGCGGGCAGTCCCCGCATTGGGGTCCGCGGGCCATGCACAGCGCCCGACCATGCAGTACCATCCGGTGGCAGAAATCGCTGGATTCCTCCGGCGGGATGACCTTCCGCAGCTGCTGTTCCACCTTCAGGGGATCCTTGCTGCCGTCGGTGATGCCCAGCCGTCCGGTGATGCGGATGCAGTGGGTGTCGCAGACGTAGCCCTCCTGCCCGTACACGTCACCTAGAATGAGATTGGCGGTCTTGCGTCCCACGCCGGGCAGACGGAGAAGGTCATCCATGTTGTCCGGCACTTTGCCGCCGAAGTCGCGGAGCAGCATTTGAGCGCTGCCTACGATGTCCTTTGCCTTGGCCCGCCAGAAGCCGCAGGAGCGGACGTATTCGCCCACCTCGTCCGGTGTGGCCGCCGCGAAGGCCTCCAGCGTGGGGAAGCGTTCAAACAGCGCAGGGGTCACCAGATTCACCCGCGCGTCGGTACATTGTGCCGCCAGACGGACGGAGAACAGCAGCTCATAGTCCTTCCGGTAGTCCAGCGAACAGATGGCGTCCGGGTACAGTTTTTTCAGTTCCTCGATGATGGCGCTGATCTGCGCTTGTGTTTTCATGGGTCTCACCTCGGCACTATTGTATCAGACCTTGCGCAAAAAAGCAAATGGTGGTATAATACATCCGTATCATTTTCGGGAGGTGAGCGCATGCGGCCATTGGCAGACGAAATACGGCCCCAGACCTTGGACGAGGTGGCGGGACAGAAGCATTTACTGGGCGAGGGCGCGCTGCTACGCCGCCTGATCGAAAACGGGGCCGAGGCCAATCTAATCTTCTACGGCCCTTCCGGCACGGGAAAGACCACCATTGCCAACATTATCGCCAAGCGGACACAGAAGGCGCTGTACCATCTCAACGCCACCACCGCCAGCCTGTCGGATATCAAGGCCATCATCGCCGATGTGGATACCATGATGGCCCCCAACGGCATTTTGCTGTATCTGGACGAGATCCAGTACTTCAACAAGAAGCAGCAGCAAAGCCTGCTGGAGTTTCTGGAAAACGGCAAGATCACCATGATCGCCAGCACTACGGAGAACCCCTATTTCTACATCTATAACGCCCTGCTGTCCCGCAGCACGGTGTTTGAGTTCAAGCCACTGACGGCGGAGGAGACCCGTCCCGCCGTGGAGCGTGCTCTGAAGATCGAGCGGGAACGCAGCGACCTGCCCTTCCAGTGGGAGGACACCGTTCCCGACACGGTGGCCGCCGCCTGCGGCGGCGACGTCCGCAAGGCGGTGACGGCGGTGGAGCTGCTGTACCAGTCCGCAAGACCCAAGGACGGCGTGCTGTATGTGACCAGCGAGGATGCCTTGCAGCTGGCTCAGCGCAGCGCCATGCGGTACGACCGGGACGGCGACGAGCACTATGACCTGCTGTCTGCCCTGCAAAAGTCCATCCGCGGCTCCGACCCGGACGCGGCGGTGTACTATCTGGGGCGGCTGCTGGTGGCGGGCGACCTGCTGTCTCCCTGCCGTCGCCTGCTGGTCATCGCCAGCGAGGATATCGGCCTTGCCTACCCGCAGGCCATCGCCATCACGAAGGCATGTGTGGACGCGGCGGTGCAGCTGGGACTTCCGGAGGCGCGGCTCCCGCTGGCCGAGGCGGCCATCCTGCTGGCTACGGCGCCCAAGTCCAACGCCAGCCACAACGCCATCATCGCTGCCATGGAGGACATCCAGCACGGTGCCATGGGCAGCATCCCCCGGCATTTGCAGAACGTCCACGCCGACAGCGCCGGACAGGAGCGGGAGCAGGGGTATCTCTATCCCCATGTGTTCCCCCACCACTATGTGAAGCAGCGGTACCTGCCGGAGGAGCTGGGGGAGAAGCACTACTATGAATACGGCGACAATAAGACCGAACAGGCCGCCAAGCGGTATTGGGACGAGATCAAGAAAGGATGAGCCATGGACCTGCAACTGCATGACATTCTGGAATTGAAGAAGGATCACCCCTGCGGCAGCCGCCGCTGGGAGGTGCTACGGGTGGGCATGGACATCAAGCTGAAATGTCTGGGCTGCGGCCACGAGGTGATGCAGCCCCGCCGCAAGGTGGAGAAAATGATCCGCAAGATCGTACCGAAGGAGGAAGCATAAATGCGTAAAAAGACCACACAGATCATCGTGGGCGTTATTGCCTGCCTGATGGCGGTGCTGCTGGTAGCGGGCCTGATCATCCCCTATCTGGGACTGTGAGGTGCGGGGATGAAGCACTGTATTCTGGCCAAATGGAACGGGTCTGTGACGGATAAGGCGGCGCTTCTGGCGCAGGTCAGGGCGCTGTACGCGGCCGCGGATACCATCCCCGGCGTCCATGGTGTGACGGTATATCCCTGCTGCATCGACCGGCCCAACCGGTACGACCTGATGATCGTGCTGGACATGGATAGGGAAGCTCTGCCCAATTGGGACGCTTCCGATATCCACCACCGGTGGAAGGACGAGTACGGCGGACTGCTGGAAAAGAAAGCCATCTTTGATTACGAATAAGGTATCGGATACGCCCTGCGGGAGAAATCCCGCAGGGCGCTTTTTTGTGACAGGATTCCCAGCCGGGCCGTCCTATAATAGACAGGCGAGGTGATGGCGGTGACGGTGGTGTATATCGACCGTGTGGCGGTGCTGAATCTGGCGGTGGACTATCTGCTGCTGCTGACCACCGCCACGCTGGCGGGTACGACCCTGCGGCGGCTGCGGTTCTTGCTTTGCGCGGTGCTGGGCGCGGCCTATGCGGTGGGGGTGTTTGTCTGGCCGCTGCTGGCCCATCCCCTGTGCAAGGTGGGGGCGGGCACAGTCATGGCGCTGCTGGCCTTCCGGAAGGAGGTGCGGCCATGGCGGCTGACGGCGCTCTTCTGGCTGCTGTCCGGCGGTTTGGCGGGACTGCTGCTGGCGCTGGGATTGCTGGCAGGCTCACCGCAGGGCATCGTACAGCGCGTCTATTACGCGGATATCAGCTGGCCGGTGCTGCTGGGGACGGCAGCGGGCTTCTACGGTCTGCTGCATCTGGTGTTCCGGCAGGCGGCGCGGCATGAAGGAGGAGAATTGATGGAGATCGAAGTGGTAGTGGCGGGCCGCCGGTGCCGCCTGCGGGCGCTGCGGGACAACGGCAATTCGCTGCGTGATCCGGTGCGGGGCCAACCGGTGCTGGTGGCGGAGACGGCGGCATTGGCGCAGTTGTGGCCCCGTGAGGCGGCGGAGATATTGAGATCGGAAGCGCCGCCGGAGGAAAAAATGGCCCGGCTCCACGCGGCGGGAGTGACCATCCCCTTTGTGCTGCTGCCCTTCCGGGCGGTGGGAACAGAGGGTGGCCTGCTGCTGGCCTGCCGCAGCGATTACATCCGCATCGGGCGGCGGACGGTGGCCCATACGCTGGTGGCGCTGACCGACACACAGGTGGGCGCGGGCGGTTATCAGGCCCTTTGGGGCGGACAGGGAAAGGGAGGACGACATGACGTTGTGGCGGCGCATTGTACAGTGGATCCGACGGCTGGTCAGGCCGGATAGCGTTTATTACATAGGCGGCAGCGATACCCTGCCGCCGCCGCTGCCCCGTGACGAGGAGGCGGCGGTACTGGAGCGTCTGCCGGAGGAATCTGCCCGCCAGACGCTGATCGAGCGGAACCTGCGGCTGGTGGTCTACATCGCCAAGCGGTTCGACAACACCGGCATCAATATCGAGGATCTGATCTCCATCGGCACCATCGGCCTCATCAAGGCGGTGAATACCTTCCGGGCGGATAAGAACATCAAGCTGGCGACCTATGCCTCCCGGTGCATTGAAAACGAGATATTGATGTATCTGCGTAAGAACAGCAATACCCGCGTGGAGGTCAGCTTTGACGAGCCGCTGAACACCGATTGGGACGGCAAGGAGCTGCTGCTCAGCGACGTGATGGGCACGGAGGAGGATGTGGTGATGCAGCCGTTGGAGGCGGATGTGGACCGCCAGCTGCTGCACAGTGCCGTGGCGAAGCTTTCGCCGCGGGAGCAGGACATTATCTCCCTGCGGTTTGGATTGGGCGGCCGGAAGGAGCTGACCCAGAAGGAGGTGGCCGACCGGCTGGGCATCTCCCAATCCTATATCTCCCGACTGGAAAAGCGCATCATCCTGCGGCTCCGGCGGGAGATCGTGAAAATGGCGTAGGGGCCCGCTGTGGGGAGAGTTCTTGACAAACTGTGTTGCTGCGCATACAATGAAGGCATCATGAACCGCAAACAGAGCCGCGAGGAAAGTTTGAAACAAAGTAAGAATCGCGGACACCCCGAAAAAGAGCGCAAAAACCA
>CAVBAZ010000096.1:0-4151 GCA_963593515.1 Bacteroidaceae bacterium | reverse complement strand
CGACATTCGCGTGGCTATGCGGGCGACCGCAAGGGTCGCCCCTACACTCGATCATCGGATCTCACCGTAAAGCGTTGACCTATCCATAAGGAGAACCTATGCGCAATATCGCCCTGACATTGATGTATAACGGCAGCGCCTACCACGGCTGGCAGGTGCAGAAAACGGAGGTCTCCGTGGCCCAGACGCTGGAGCGTGGCCTCGGTATGGTCTGCGGTCATCCGGTGAAGCTCACCGGCTGCGGCCGCACCGACGCCGGCGTCCACGCCGAGCATTATGTGGCCAATTTCCGTACCGATTCCCGCATCCCGCTGGATCGTCTGCCCTTCGCCGTCAATACCCATATCCCGGAGGATATCGCCGTCAAGGCCGCCTTTGAGGTGGCGGATGACTTCAACGCCATCGGCTCCTGCATCAAAAAGGAATATACCTACCGCATCTATAATTCCCGCATCAAGAATCCGTTTTATGTCAATCGCGCCTATTTCTATCCCAAGAAGCTGGACGAGGCGGTGATGGACCGCGCCGCCCGGATGTTTGAGGGCACCCACGATTTTGCCGCCGTCCGCTCTGTGGGCACCAATGTCCGCAGTACGGTGCGCACCATCTACTACTGCCGCGTTACCCGGAACGAGGAACTGCTGGAGCTGAAGGTATGTGCCAACGGATTTTTGTATAATATGGTACGTGCCATTACCGGCACGGTGCTGTACGCCGCCGAGGGCAAGCTGGCCCCGGAGGATATCCCCGTCATTCTGGACAGCGGCAACCGCACGCTGGCGGGGCCTACCGCGCCGCCGGGCGGCCTGTATCTGACCCGTGTCTGGTATGATGACGAACGCTTGGAACGCTGACACCCGCTGTAAAAGGGAGGGAGACCATGAAAAGAGATACCCAAAAAATTTATGATTTCCAACCCGGTGACGTGCAGGAGGAGCAGCCCCGCCGTGTGCAGAAGCGGAAGAAACCCCGCAAATGGCTGTGGCTGACGCTGGCGGTCGTGGTGGTGTTGGGCATCGTGGCAGTCGCCCTGCTGTGGGATGCCAACAGCTTTGACGGCCTGCGCCGCAGCATCATCTATGCCCGTGCCGAAAAGGACGAGACCGGCTGCGCCAAGCTCTACTACTATGAAAATGACGCCACCAGCCGCTTTGCTGCGCTGGACGGCAGTCTGGTGACGGTGGCGGCCAACCAGATCCGCGTGCTGGACGAACGCAGCCAGGTGCTGTACCAGACCGGCGTCCGCTTCCTGCATCCCGACCTGGTGTCCGATGGCGGTGTGGCCGTGGCCTATGACATCGGCGGCACCTCCATGTATGTGGTGGACAGCAAGGGCCTGTGCTGGCAGCGGGAAATGGAGGGCGATCTGATCGCCGTCACCGTCAATCCCCACGGCTATGTGACCGCCGCCTACAATAAAAGCGGCGCCAAGGCCGCCGTCACCGTGTGGGACAGCGAGGGCAACGAGAAATTCACCTTCAATTCCGCCAAGCGGTTCGTCATGACGGCCGCGCTGGGGCAGGATG
Source organism: Bacteroidaceae bacterium (assembly GCA_963593515.1). Lineage (GTDB taxonomy): Bacteria > Bacillota > Clostridia > Oscillospirales > Oscillospiraceae > Vescimonas. The sequence goes on along the minus strand of CAVBAZ010000096.1, from coordinate 2,625 downwards.
ACCGCACGCTGGCTGTGGTCACCATGGGACAGGAGGACGGCAAGTTCCAGAGCTTTCTGGTGCTGTACCGCACCAACAGCGAGAAGGAGCTGGCGGCCACCCCGGTGGACGGCGGCGTGACCTATGCGCTGGAGAATATGCAGAAGAAATTCTGCGCCGTCACGGAGCAGGGGCTTTACCTGCTGGATGACAGCGGCGCGGTCAAGGCTACCTATTCCTACGGCGGCCAGTTCCTGCGCCGCTGCGTGGTGGGCGACGGCGATTGGGCGGCGCTGCTGCTGAGCCGGTATAAGTCCGGCGGCTACGCCAGCCTTATCACAGTGGATGGCGACGGCAACGAGCTGGGTGGCTGCGACGTAGACGGCGAGGTGCTGGATATTTCGTCGGCGGGCCGCTATGTGGCGGTGCTGTTCAGCGACCGTCTGACCATCTATGACAAGGATCTGACGGAGGTAGCCACTCTGCCGGATGTCAGCGAGGCGCGTGCCGTCCTCATGCGCAGTGACGGCAGCGCGGTTCTGGCGGGCGCCACCGGCGCCACATTGTATTTGCCGTAAGGCAAAAGGAGACATGATGACAACTTCTCTGATCATTGATATCGTCATTGCGGCGCTGCTGGTGCTGAGTCTTATCATCGGCGGGAAGCGCGGCTTTATCCGCAGTCTGTTGAGTGTGGTGATTCTCGTGGCGGCGCTGCTGGGCAGCAGTGTTGTGGCCAATGTGCTGGCCGATCCCGTCACCGAGTGGGTAGCGCCCCGTGTGCAGCAGAGCATCCTCGACCGCCTGACGGATGGCCACAGCGAGGAGGCCGTCAATGCCGCCGCCGCGTCCGATAACGCGGCGCTGGCGAAGCTGGTGGACTTTGACGCCATCACCGGCATCGCCAAAAAGGCCATGGACAGCGCCGTGGAGGCGGGTAAAAATATGCTGGAGGGCGCTGTCACCGGCATGGTGCGCTCTCTGGTGTACGCGGTGCTGTTCCTGCTGTCCTTCCTGCTGCTGACGCTGCTGCTGCGGCTTGTCACAAGCCCGCTGCGTCTGGCGGAGCACGCCCCGGTGCTGGGTGCGCTGAACCGGCTGGCAGGCGCGGCGCTGGGCCTGTGCATCGGCATACTGGTCATGTTTGCCGCTGCCAGTGTAGTGCAGTGGACGGGACTGGTGGACGCCGCCACGATGAAGGATACTTACCTGCTGAAATACTTCGCCCAGCACAGCCCCATGGATATCATCGCACTGTTGTAAGATTCGTATGATAACGCAAAATCACCCTGAAAACCGCAATCCTATTGGCCGTGAGAGCAAAAACGCTTACGCCAGTTTCTATTGGAGGAACCATATGCAGCCTACTCTTTGTTCAAGATGCAAGAAAAACGTGGCGGTGGTGTTTATCTCCCGCCTCAACGAAAAAAACGAGCAGGTCAATGAGGGCCTGTGCCTCAAGTGCGCCGCCCAGCTGGGGCTGCCCCAGGTGGACGAGATGATGAAGCGTATGGGCATCACGCCGGAGGATCTGGATAATATCTCCAATGAGATGATGCAGGCCTTCGGCGGTGCGGAGGAACTGCCCGAGACCGAGGACGGCGACGAGGACGACGAGGAGAGCGGCAAGACCGCTACCTTCCCGTTCCTGAACCGTCTGTTCGGCAATAACGGCAATAATCCCCCCGCCCAGCCCCAGCAGCCCTCCGGCGAGGGCAATGCCGCCCCCAACAACGGCGGCCGCAAGACCGAGAAAAAGCGGAAGTTCCTGGATAACTACTGCATCAACCTTTCCCAGCGTGCCCGTCAGGGCAAGCTGGACGCGGTGATCGGCCGCGAGCAGGAGATCGAGCGGGTGGTGCAGATTTTGAACCGCCGCCAGAAGAACAACCCCTGCCTGATCGGTGAACCCGGCGTGGGCAAGACCGCCATTGCTGAGGGACTGGCCCAGCGCATCGCTGCTGGCGAAGTCCCCTTCAAGCTGCGGGATAAGGAGGTCTACCTCCTTGACCTGACGGCGCTGGTGGCCGGCACCCAGTTTCGCGGCCAGTTCGAGAGCCGCATGAAGGGCCTTATTGAAGAAATTCGCAAGGCCGGCAACATCATTCTCGTCATCGACGAAGTCCACAACATCGTGGGCGCGGGCGACGCCGAGGGCAGCATGAATGCCGCCAATATCCTCAAGCCCGCTCTCAGCCGCGGCGAAATTCAGGTGATCGGTGCCACCACCTTCAACGAGTACCGCAAGCACATCGAAAAGGACACCGCGCTGGAGCGCCGCTTCCAGCCGGTGACCGTCAACGAGCCCAATATCGAGGATACCCTGAAAATTCTTCGTGGCATCGCCCATTACTACGAGCAGTTCCACGGCGTGTCCATCCCCGACGGCGTGCTGCGTCAGGCGGTCATGCTGTCCGAGCGGTACATCACCGACCGGTATCTGCCCGACAAGGCCATCGACCTGATCGACGAGGCCTGCTCCGATATGAATCTCCACGACGCGGACATCAACCGCCGCATGGAGCTGGAGCAGCAGCTTGCCGCCATCGCCACCGAGCAGGAGACGCTTTCCTCCGAAACGCCGGAGGAGGAGCAGACGCCGGAGCAGATGGATCAGCGCTATGCCCGCATCGCCCAGTTGCGCAG
>CAVBAZ010000095.1:0-6689 GCA_963593515.1 Bacteroidaceae bacterium | reverse complement strand
TGGTTTTTGCGCTCTTTTTCGGGGTGTTCGCGATTCTTACTTTGTTTCAAACTTACTCTCCTTATCCGTTACGCCATCTTCTGATAGTAGTCGTTCTCGCCGCCCCAGTACATCACGTCGTCGCCGATGACGGTCATATCATAGACCACATCGTCAAACATGGTGGAAACGGCATAATACTGGCCGTCGCCGTCAGCGTTGACTTGCAGCGTACCGCAGTCCACTTCGGTGGGATCGCCGTCGCCGCCGGGACGCTCAGACAGGGACCAGTTGCCGTACTCGTCGATCTCGATGATGCTGTCAGCGGCGGCATCGGCATCCATGAACCACGCGCCCGCCAGAGCGGCGAAATCACCGGTGGCACTGTCGCCGTCATCACCGTCCTCCACGGCACTGACATAGACGAAGCTGCCGAAGGAATCCACATTGAGGGTGCCGTCATCGTCCATCCAGCTGTGGTGGGCCACGCCGTCGTGCTCATTATAGAAGTAGTCGGCGCTGTATTCCTGCACCATCTGGATGTAGCCGCTGGCGGTCAGCTCCTCGTTGACATCGTACAGGGCGAAGCGCATCTCGTCGCCGTCATCGTTCAGGGCCACCACCAGCTGGCTGCCGTCCTCGCCGGACCAGAGGCCTTTATACATGCCGTAGTCCACCAGCTGCTGGTCGTCCTTCACCATGCCCTCGAAGGAATCCGGGGCGCTGCTGGGCTCGTCGCCGTTATCGTCGGTGCCGCCGCAGGCGGCCAGCGTCAGGCACATCACCAGTGCCAGCATCAGGGCCAGATACTTTTTCCAGTTTTTCATTGTTTGTTCTCTCCTTTTTATTATGATGAATCAATGCGCCTGCTCCGCCATGGCGAACAACTCGTCATGGCTCAGCTCTACGTTGCCGAAGCGGATGAAAATGCCGTTGGTAACGGCGCTGCTCCACAGTTGTGGGTCGCTCAGGGGACGGAAGCGAAGCTTATCCAGATAGGGCTTCATATCCAATAGCAATCGGCTGCCGGACACAAAATCAACCTGTAGGATATAGTTCTCCAAGGGGGACACGGCTGATATATATTTCCGGTTCAAGTGCGGTTCCTCCTTTCTCATGGCATAAAAAATCCACTGTACCAACAGTATACAGTGGATCCTTTTCTTTTTCTATTAACCTCTGGTTAGGATTTTGCCAGCTCTGCCAGACGCTTCCGTTTGGTGCGGGTATCGCCCTCGATCCCCAGCTTGGCGTAGATCTGGTTGACATACTGCTTCACGCTGCCCTCGGAGAGGAACAGCTCCCCGGCGATCTCCCGGTTGCTGCGGCGATCGGCGATCAGCGCGGCGATCGTCTGCTCCCGCCCGGTCAAAGCGGACAGCGCGGCAGGGCAGGAGGACTGCCGGCGGCGGCGCTCAGCCTCCTCGCCCAGCGTTATGATCTGCGTGGTGAGTGCCGTTTTCGGGCATGCGGCCAGCAGCGGCTCCAGATAGCGGAAGTTTTCCGCGAAGGGGATCGCAAAGCCGTCCGGGGCGTCGTCGTTCAACGCCTGCTCCAGCAATGCGGCGGCCTCGGCATGCTTGCCCAGCAGCTCATAGGCAGCGGCGGTCTGGATCCGGATGTGCAGCGCCACCAGCGCATAGTGCATCCCGCTGCACAGCGCCAGCAGACCCTGACTGCGGCCAATGACCTGCGCGTAAGCGCCCTGCGCCAGATAGACCTGATTTTCGATCAGCTCCATCATGGGCTTGCCCGGCGCAAGGAAGTTGATGGAGGAAAGCTGATGCTCCCGGAACACCAGCGGGATCTTCTCCGGCTGGCCCAGCAGCGCGTAGTGATAGGCGCTGGTGCTGTCCAGAATATTCAGCCAGTCCGCGTTGTGCTGCCGCAGCAGCACGGAGCGGCGCTGGGCAAAGGTGTGGCGGGGGACGGCGTCCGTAAACAGCGACAGCCGCCACGCCAGAAAATCGCAGCACAAGGCCATGTTCATCTGGCCATTGCCCTCGATGCAGGCGTAGGCACTTTCCAGCGCGATCTGCGCGTCGGCGAAGCGGCCTTGCAAAAAGGCGGCCTCCGCCCGCATGATGTGCTCCGCGCCCTGCCCGTGGCCGTTGGTGATCTTATAGTAGTGGGGCATGCAATCGTCCATTTCCGCAAGCTCCTTGTCCAGCTGCCCCGGTTCACGGTGGAACATCATCAGCACAGATGGGGAGCCGAAGGTCCAGCCGCCATCGTTGCGGATGCTGATGGCGGGTCGGGACATCTGGGCGCTGGCGCTGCGGTGCAGGCGGCTCATGGCGCTGATGTCGTTATAGCACAGGAAGCTGAGGATCAGGTCACATTCGCCCAGCAGGTCGCCCCGTTCCGTCTGGGGCATGTCGGGATGCTCCTCAATGGCGGCCAGCAGCAGGGCCTTCAGCTCCATCATCTTGGGGATCTGCCGCCATGTGAACATGCGGCGCATCAGCACCAGCAGCGCCAGCGGATGGGCCTTCAGCACCGGGACGGGGCACTCCGCCAGAAACGCCAGCACGTCAGCAGGCGCCAGCGCGGCCAGCAGGATACCGGCGTCGCGCTCCACGACCCGCAGCACCGCATCAAAGTTGCCGCTTTTCCGGTAGGCGGACATGGCGTGCAGGTATTGCCGGTGCGTTTCGTACCATTCGCCGTAGTGGTCACGGTAGAGCCGCTGCTTTTCCGGCTTCAGGCGGGAAAACGCCTGCTCGGCGCAGTCCTTCATCATGTGGTGGAAGCGGTAGGTCACGCCATCCGGCAGCCGCTTGGCAAAGGCGTTCTGCTCGGTCATAGTGGTGAGCAGCGCGGCAGTGGACTTATTTTGCGTGATGAACTGCGCCATCTCCGCTGTAAATTCGTCGGCAAGGCCCATCACCGCCAGAAACTCCCGCTGCCTGGGCGGCAGGGGATCGATCATGGCGGCGGAGAACATGGTGTAGATGTCCGAGGTGCGATCCGGTAGCGCACCATGCTCGGTCAATGTGCGCAGGTTCAGATAGACCGCGGAGAACCAGCCCTCGCTGGAATAGAGCAGCGTCTCGATCTGCCGGTCGTCCAGCGGGATGCCGCAGCGGTGGGCATAGATGGAAAGCTCCGTGTGGTTCAGCCGCAGGTGCTCCGTGCCGATCTGATAGACCTTTTTCCCCAATCGGAGGGCCTCCTCGCTGGGGAGGAAGCGGTCGCGGCTGGCAATGATCAGATGTACGTTTTCCGGTAGGCGGTTGGCCAGTGTGCAGACGAAGCTCACCACCTGACCGTCCGTCAGCAGATGGAAATCGTCAATAAAAATATAGCAGCTCTCCGACCCAGCCAGCGCATGGCACAGATCGTCCGCCAGCAGACTGGCTCCGGCGGTGTCGGATGGGCAGGCGTAGTCCAGCAGGAAGGAAAGCCCGGTGTAGGAAAAAGCGTCCTGCACGCTTTTCCAGAAGATCGCCAGATTGTCCGAATAGACGCTGATGCGGATGACCCGCAGCGGCTCCGTCCTGACCCGTTCGCCAAGATACCAGTTCACTGCCGTGGTCTTTCCGTAGCCCATAGGTGCCACCACGGTGGTCAGGGCACAGCGGGAAATGGGCCGCAGACATTCCTGCAGCCGTTCCGAGATGTAAACGGTATTCAGATCCCACTTGCGTCTTGCCATAGTGTTACCTCGATGAAGCTTTTATGATTTTTTTCCGCGCTGGATCAGATTCACCACCAGCATCACCGCGGCGTATACCACGCCGCCGATGGCCCAGATGAACCAACTGTACTTGGCCTGTCCGTTGCCGGAGGGGCCGAATGTGTACCACATGAAGATGGCTGTTACCAGCAGCCAGTAGATGGCGCTGACCGCGCCCTTGATGCTGCGGCGGGACTTATTCTGGCGGGTGTAGTCGCCCTCCTCCAGCAGCCGATCCATAGCGCCGTTGATGGTGCCGCCGTAAACGAAGGCCACACAGCCGATACCGGCAATCACCAGCAGCAGGCACACCGCCGCCACATAGATGATGTCGGCGGTTTCCATGCACATGGTGACGAACAGCGGCACCGCCGACAGGATGCACAGCACCGTGCCGATGATGTTCAGCCGGGTATAGACGGCGGCAAAGCCCTGCTTGCGCTCTTTTACCATGCCGCTGACGCCGTACTCCGTTTCGAAGGGAGTTTCCTCCAGAAAGGCGAAGTCCCGCACCTTGGCGGCACAAGTGAGGAACAGCGCCACACCGATAGCCACCAGCACCAGCAGCACGCACAGGCCGATACTGGCCGCGGCGTTTTCAGAGATGCCGAAGCGGGAGACCTCGCTCATGGCGGCCAGCATCAGCAGCGCCACGGGGGAGATGATGCACAGAAAGGTAGCCAGCGCGATCTTCGGCGCGGCCTCCCGCCGCAGCGCCAGATAGGCGGAGGCCTCCTCCATGGTGACCCGCCGCAGCGGCGGCTCGTCGACGGGAACGCTCTGGACAGGTTCCTCCATTTCCAGTTCGTCTTTCAGCAGAAAATCGGTGGAGACGCCGAACAGGCGGCTCATCTGTACCACCTTATCCATATCGGGGATGGACTGTGCGCCCTCCCACTTGGAGACCGACTGGCGGCTGACGTTCAGCTGTGATGCCAGTTCCTCCTGCGACCAACCGGCCTTCTTCCGCAGGCTGATAATTTTATCCGCTAAGATCATAATGTTATTCCTCCTGATGTGATGTGCGCCGCAGCGCATTTGATGAGGATAGCATACCGGATCGCGCGGTTGCACGCCAGAAAGCGGGCTTGGAAGTCTGTCAACCGGCGGTTGCGTTTGGGCTGAAAAGCGCTATTTGCGGGCAATTTCCCGGAAAAAGTCCAGTGCTGCGGCCTGAAAGTCCTCCGGTGTGGCGGAGGTATTCACCAGCACGTCGGTACAGTGGGCGCGGTAGAAATCGTCGTCCTTCTGGGCGGCCACCCGCAGCCGGGCGTATTCCTCGGTGATGCCGTCACGGGCCATGATGCGGCGGACGCGATCCTCCGCCGGGGCAATGACCGCCAGCGTCCGGTCACAGAGCGAAGCAAGGCCCGACTCCACCAGATTGATGGCATCGATGCCCATGATGGGAGCGGGGGAGAGGGCCATGCGCCGTTCCAGTTCACGGGGGAGCTGGTCATAGATGATGGCGTTGAGCCGTTCCAGCTGCGCCGCGTCGCCGAACACCAGCGTCCCCAGCTTCTGACGGTCAAGCTGACCGTCGGGGGTGAACACATCGCCGAAGGCGGCGATGATGGCACTGCGTAGGCCGTCATCGGTGCGCAGCATCTCGTGATAGATGGCGTCGCAGTCCAGCACGCAGCCGCCCAGCTGCTCCAGCGCCCGCAGAGCGCTGGTCTTGCCTGCGCCGGTGGGGCCGGTGATGCCCACCACCAGCGGGCGGGGCGCTTCGATCACATGGAAGCCAGCCGCTTTTTTCAGGCGGTTGCTGACGGCAAGGCCCAGCCCGCTCTCGTCGGGGCATTGGGCAAAGATTTCCGGCACGTCGGTGTCGTCGAAGGTACGCAGCGCGTCGAACACATGCTGTGCCTGCGCCAGCTTGTCGGCGGCGGGGCCAAGACGGTGGATGATATGTCTTTCAAATAAGAGGGCGTACTCGTCAAAGCAGATGATGCCGCAGCCCGCTGTCAGATGGGCGGCGATGTACGCGGCGGAAGCGCCGGGCGTTCCGGTGATGACGGTGACGGGAGCCTTGGGGGCGTAGTGCCGGTATTTCATGCCGGGGGCCTTGGCTTTTTCGCCGTCTGCCAGCTTCTGCCGCACTGCCTTGTCCACGGCCACCTCGCCCAGCACCTCCTCCAGCGCTTCCAGCGGCAGTCCGCCGGGACGGAGGAGACGGGGCGGCGTCACCGTCAGGTCGATGATGGTGCTCTCCACGCCCACGGCGCAGGGGCCGCCGTCCACGATGCCGTCGATCTTGCCGTCCATGTCCTCCAGCATGTGCTGGGCGGTGGTGGGGCTGGGCCGTCCGGAGGTATTGCCGCTGGGCGCGGCCACGGGGATGCCCGCTTCACGGATAATAGCCAGCGTCATGGGATGGTCGGGGCAGCGGACGCCCACTGTGTCAAGGCCGCCGGTGGTGCGCAGGGGCACATTGTCCCGGCGGGGCAGGATCATAGTGAGAGGCCCCGGCCAGAACCGCTCCGCCAGCGTATAGGCCGCCGGAGGGATATCGCGGCAGTACCGTTCCAGCCAGTCCGCACCGGGGACATGCAGGATCAGAGGGTTGTCCTGAGGGCGGCCCTTTGCCTCGAAAATGTGCAGCACGGCGTCCTCGTCCAGCGCATTGGCGCCGAGACCGTACACCGTCTCGGTGGGGATACCCAGCAGGCCGCCCCGCCGCAGGATAGCGGCGGCTTCGGCGATGGCGTTTTTATCCTTTTCAGGGTGGAATACGATAGTATTCACAGTGGATACTTCCTTTTGGAAAAATTAGAGACCGAGCGTTTCGCCCACCAGCACCACCTTGATGCGGCCGGGAACCTTGGAGAACCGGGTGGTGACGATCTGAGCGCAGCAGCAGTCAGGGCTGGTGCAGTCGCCGCACTGTCCGGTGACAGAGCAGGGGGTCTTGACATCGAAGCGCTGGACATTGGCGGGGGCGGCAATGTGGCGGGCGCGGGCCATGGCGCTGTCCAGATCACCGGCCACCTTGTTCATGCCGGCCACCACGATGACCTGCTTGGGGCCG
>CAVBAZ010000094.1:0-2193 GCA_963593515.1 Bacteroidaceae bacterium | reverse complement strand
CTACCCGTCTGCAGGCCTTTACCACCGCCGTTTTCCCGCAGGTGCTGCCCACCTATCTGTCTGTGTCCCTGTTCTGTCTGGAGGGCAACGTGCGTTACGCCTCCATTCTGGGCTATGTGGGCGCGGGCGGTCTGGGCCTTATCATGAATGAAAAGATCGGCTGGCGTGAGTACGACAGCCTTGGCATGATCCTGATCGTCCTGTTTGTGGCCGTTATGGTCATCGAGGGCATCAGCCACGGCCTGCGCAAGCGCTTGACGTAAGGAGGCAGTATGGAACAGAAAATTCAAAAAGCCTACGCCTCCGCGCCGAAAACGTGGCTGTGGCAGCTGCTGGCCGCCTTTATCATTGCCTGCCTGCTGGCGTGGTCCGGCACGGCGGTGCGGGTCAGCACCCCCACCAGCAACGGCCTTGAGGTGGCAAAGAACATCATCTCCGGCATCTTTCATCCCTCCGGCAAGCTGCTGTTCACGCTGGGGACCAACGGCGTGCCCTATCTGCTGCTGGAGACCTTTTGCATCGCATTTCTGGGCACCATCGTGGGCGCGGTGATCTCGCTGCCCCTGTCCTTTATCTCCGCCAGCAATCTGGTGCCCCGGCCCATCGCCCTGATCGGCCGGGTGGTCATCGCCGCCATCCGTACCATTCCCGCCTTTGTCTATGGCCTGATGTTCATTCGCGTTACCGGCCCCGGCCCCTTCGCGGGACTTCTCACCATGTCGCTGTGCTCCATTGGCATGGTGTCCAAGATGTTCATCGAGAGCATCGAGGATCTGGACAAACGGATCCTGGAATCGCTGGACGCGGCGGGCTGCACCACCTTCCAGAAGATCCGCTACGGCATCCTGCCCCAGCTGACGGCGGACTTCACCTCCACCATCATCTACCGCTTCGACATGAACCTGCGTGACGCCACGGTGCTGGGTCTGGTGGGCGCGGGCGGTATCGGCGCGCCGCTGATCTTCGCCATGAGCTCCTACCGCTGGAACGAGGTGGGCGCTATCCTGCTGAGGCTGATCGTGCTGGTGCTGATCATCGAGTGGATCTCCTCCCGGATCCGCGTCAAGCTGGCACGGGGGTGAACCATGGAGACGAAAAACTTTACCATCTATTTCACCTCCGACCTTCATGGCTATATCTATCCCACCGACTACCGCAGCCGTGAGGAGCGGGACATCGGGTTGTTCAAATGCGCCAGCCAGTTCCACAAGGACGGCAATACGCTGGTCATCGACGGCGGCGACATTTTGCAGGGTTCCCCGCTGGGCGCTTACTGCCACGACACGCTGGGCGACGCCAGCCGCTTTGCCGAGATGATGAACCGCTGCGGCTATGACTATGTAACGCTGGGCAACCACGATTTCAACTATGGTATGGCCTATCTGGACAGCTATCTCAATGCCCTCCATGCCCGCTGTGTCTGCGAAAATGTCCGCTGGGACGGCGCGGGGGTGCGTTTCCCCGCCCGCATCCACACGCTGGAGAACGGCCTGCGGATCGGCATTGTGGGCATCGTCACCGACTATGTGAACATCTGGGAGCGGCCGGAGCATCTGTCCGGCGTTACCATCAACGATCCCATCCCCGCCGCCCGCGCGGCGCTGGAAGCGCTGAAGGGGCAGGTGGACGTGACGCTGTGCATCTATCACGGCGGCTTCGAGCGGGATCTGGCCACCGGCCGGGTGCTGTCCACCACCCATGAAAACGTGGCCTATCGCCTGTGTCAGGAGCTGGACTTCGATATCCTGCTGACGGGACACCAGCACATGACCGTCCACGGCCAGACGCTGTGCGGCACCTTCGTGGTGCAGCCCACCGACCGGGGACAGGAATTCCTGCGTATCGAGGCGGCGATCTCCGGCGAGGAAAAGCGCTTCACCAGTGAGACCATTCCCGCAGGCGGTGCCTGCCGCCGGGAATGGCTGGAGGAGTTTGCCGGGATGGAGCACGGCGCACAGGACTGGCTGGATCAGGTGGTGGGTCATCTGCCCCGCCCGCTGCTGCCGGATACACCGCTGCGTATGGCGGCGGAGGGCAGCGGCCTTCCCGACCTGTTCAACGCGGTGCAGCTGTGGGCCAGCGGCGCGCAGCTGTCCGCCTCCAGCCTCGCCAACGATGTGGCGGGACTGCCGCAGGTGGTCCGGCGGCGGGATCTGCTGGTGGCCTACCCCTATACCAACACCCTGTCGGTAC
>CAVBAZ010000093.1:0-2814 GCA_963593515.1 Bacteroidaceae bacterium | reverse complement strand
TCTCCACCCTGGGCTGGCCCGACCTGAACGCCCCCGACCTGAACTACTGGTATCCCACCTCCGTGCTGGTCACCGGCTATGACATCATCTTCTTCTGGGTGGCCCGCATGATCTTCTCCGGCATGGAGCAGATGAAGAAGGAGCCCTTCAAGACCGTGTTCATCCACGGCCTCGTCCGTGACGACAAGGGCCGCAAGATGTCCAAGTCTCTGGGCAACGGCATCGACCCGCTGGAGATGGCCGAGAAGTTCGGTGCCGACGCGCTGCGCTTTAACCTCATTACCGGCAACAGCCCCGGAAACGACATGCGTTTCTTCGTGGAGAAGTGCGAGGCCATGCGCAACTTCGCCAATAAGATCTGGAACGCCAGCCGCTTCGTCATGATGAACCTGACCATCGACAAGGTGCAGTTGCCTGAGAAGCTGGAACTGGAGGATAAGTGGGTGCTCAGCAAGCTGAATACCCTGATCCGCGAGGTCACCGAGAACATGGATGCCTATGAGCTGGGCGTGGCTTCCGCCAAGATCTATGACTTCATTTGGGACACCTATTGCGACTGGTATATCGAACTGACCAAGACACGCCTCAACGGCGAGGATGCCGAGGCGAAGCTGGCCGCCGAGAACGTGCTGTGCTATGTGCTGCTGCGTATTCTGGAGCTGCTGCATCCCTTCATGCCGTTTCTGACGGAGGAGATCTGGCAGGCCCTGCCTCACAAGGGCGATTTCCTGATCCGCGCCGCGTGGCCCACCTATCAGGAAAGCCTGCACTTCCCCGAAGCGGAGTCCGATATGGAGTGCGTCAAGGACGCCATCACCGCTGTTCGCGCCCGCCGCAGCGAGATGAACGTGCCGCCGTCCAAGAAGGCGCAGATGATCCTGGTGACCAAGCGGCCTGAGACCTACGCCGTGGGCAAGCACTTCATCACCCGTATGGCCTATGCCAGCGAGGTCACCGTTACCGATCAGGCACCTGCCGACCTGAAGGGCATGGTCACCGTGGTGACTCACGATGCCAACATCTATCTGCCGCTGGCCGAGCTGGTGGATATTGCCGCCGAGCTGGAGCGCATCGCCAAGGAGAAGGCCAAGGCTGAGGATAACCTGAAGCGTATCGAGGCCAAGCTTTCCAACGAGTCCTTCACCTCCCGCGCCCCGGAGAACGTGGTGAACGCCGAGCGGGAAAAAGCGGAGAAGGCCCGCGCCCTCATCGCCAAGCTGGAGGAATCCGCTGCCGCCATGAAGCTGTGAGTCTCCGGACGGACAGCAATCAGCGGAAAATCTTCGATTTCACTGTGATGTCGGCGGATTTCGTGTAAAAACGCAATCATATTTTCGTATAATCACCGTAGAGAGCGATCTCTGCGGTGATTATTTTTTATGCAAAAGGACATGCCAACAGCATGTCCATACAAAGCATATCAATGAGAAAAATCTAAAAAAAGCAAAACAAATGAGCACGATATACGAGACCACAACAAAGGAGCGTCAAAAATGGAAGTAATGGCAACTTGTCAGAACAGAGTGCTGGAGCTGCACCTGAAGGGAGAGCTGGATCATCATGGAGCCAGAGGGCTGCTGACCAGATTGGAGCGGGAGATCGAAGCGGTGTTGCCTGCGGAGTTGGTGCTGGATTTCAGCGGCATCACCTTCATGGACAGCGCCGGTATCGCCGTGGCCCTGCGGGGCTGGCAGCGGATGCGGGAGCTGGGCGGCTGTGTGGAGCTGCGCCATGTGGCGCCCCAGCCAAAAAAGGTGCTGGAGGCTGCCGGCATCGGCCGCATGATGACGATTCAATAGAGGGGCACATGAACAATAAAATGATATTGACATATCATCGACAGAGAGGAGCATACATATGCATCGCATCGAAAACTATGTGACACTGGAATTTCTCAGCCGCAGCAGTAATGAGAGCTTTGCCCGCGTGGCGGCAGCGGGCTTTGCGGCGCAGCTGGACCCCACGCTGGACGAATTGGGGGATATCAAGACCGCTGTCAGCGAAGCAGTCACCAACGCCATCGTTCATGGCTATCCGGATCGGCTGGGAAAGATCGTGGTGAAGCTGAAGCTGCTGGAAAACAACACGCTGGAGATCACCGTCCGGGACTGGGGAAAAGGCATTGAGGACATCCAGCAGGCGCGCCAGCCCATGTTTACCACCGGCGGTGAGGAGCGCAGCGGCATGGGCTTCACCATCATGGAGAGCTTCATGGATCGCCTGACCGTCAAATCCACGCCGGGTCGCGGCACGACTGTGACCATGCGCCGTAGGATCTCCGCCCGCATCAAGCGATGAGCGAGATGTTTGCCCTGTTGGAGCGGGCGCAGAGCGGCGACGACGAGGCTTGCCAGCAGGTGCTGACGGAAAATAGCGGCCTGATCTGGTCCATTGTCAAGCGCTACTACGGCTGCGGTGTGGAGACGGACGATCTGTATCAGTTGGGTTGTATCGGCTTCATCAAGGCGGTAAAGGGGTTTGACCTGAATTACGGCACGCAGTTTTCCACCTACGCCGTGCCGAAGATCTCCGGGGAGATCCGGCGTTTCCTCCGGGATGACGGCGCGATCAAGGTGGGCCGCACCATCCGGGAGAAGGGACAGACCCTTTGGTCAGCCCGTGAACGGCTGCGGCATCAGCTGGGCAGGGAAGCCCGACTGTCTGAGCTGTCGGAAGCCACCGGCATGTCGGTGGAAGAGATCGCCAGCATCGATCTTGCCACCGTGGCGCCGGAATCGCTCCAACAGGAGACGGCGGAGGGGCTAACACTGGAATCCACTCTGGGCACCGACGCGGAGGAGGAGCGCCTTGTGG
>CAVBAZ010000092.1:0-12660 GCA_963593515.1 Bacteroidaceae bacterium | reverse complement strand
CAAACCGTTGCGGCAACTGCGTTTGCGGGAAGCGCAGAGAAAAAATGGGTAGTCGTTGACTACTATTTGACTACTATTCCCGCAGAGAACAACCAAATATGCGCCTGTAGCTCAGATGGATAGAGCGTTAGACTCCGACTCTAAAGGCCGCTGGTTCGAATCCAGTCAGGCGTACCAAAAACCGTCTCAAACGTATCGTTTGAGACGGTTTTTATATACGAAAAGTTGCGGGAGCCGAAACCTGGTTTGACCACTATTGCGTATTCTGTAATCCATCTGAGCTATTACGCTATGTCATATTTCAAACTGGTCGGTCATCGGTTTGCGTTAGTGAAATGAATGCAACATGAAAGGAACCGATGGACAGAGAACAAAAGCAGGACTTTGCAATTTGCAATGTCTTGCTTTTGCATTTTTTGGAGCTTTACACCACAGTAATCGACCACTTACTGCGGTGTGATGCCCAACTCATTCAAGTCTTTATAAATCGTATATTTAGACACATCCAGCTTTTCCGATAAAAACGGGATACATTTCGCGAGACCAAAGAAGTTCTTTTCGTTAAGCAAACGGATGAGTGTTTGACGGTCGGCCTTGTGGAAAGATCGGGCAGGCTTATTGATCTTGGCAAGGGCTTCCTCGTACAGGGCAGTCAGGGAGTTTTCTTTCTTGACCTGCAGTGACCCAAGAAAATCGCTTTCTGTTTGGCTGATGTCTTCGGCATAATTGCGGATTTGCTCCATCAGGGTAATATCGTAGTTGATGCCCAGAATATAGGTAAAATCCGCACCCCGAAGGTAATAGGAGGATGACTTTATGATCTTCCCATTGGAGAGAGTTACCAACTGATTGGAGCTGTCCTGAGACAGCTTGGAAAAATCAAAATCATCTGCCGACACATCATCGCCATAGATGCTGCGTGTTGAACCGACCTTTCGACCTGAGACATGGCCATTATAAATGGCAACGACCTCGATCTCCTGTCCGACAACTTCCTGCACGATAGTCTCACAATATTTCCCAAACATTTTGGCGATGCCCTCTGCGGAACGGCACAAAAAATCATACGCATTTGTTTTGTCCATACAATGACCTCCTTTATAAGGGGAACAGATGTCTACTACAGATTTAGTTGAAAAAATATAAACTTAGTATTGACAAATTTTCACCTTTTTGATACAACTATACATAAGTTAGGCACAGTTGTCAATAGGCGCGGGAAAGAGGTGACTTGCTTTTGTGCGAAAAGCATAGCGCACAGGCAAAAGAAGAGCACATCCCCACAGGGATCAACTTGACGGGAGGCCCCTGTGGAAATGTGTCATAAGGGAGCCTTGCTCAAGACTACCTTGCTGTTATTCTATCATATGCGCAGCAGAATTGCAATCTCGGCTGCGATTAGAGTAGTCACAGGATCAGGAGCAAGAGAAAACGACACAGGAAAGGATCTTGAGTTTGAAAGTCGGAGGAATTATTGGTGGTGTCAGCTGGCATTCCACAAAGCAGCTTTATGAGTACATAAACGCCAGGGTCGCAGAAGAAAAAGGCGGGCACAACTGTGCGAAGCTGGTGCTTATCAATGTAAATCTGCAGGATATTCTGGATGCACCTGATGCGGATGCGAAAGGTGCGGTCATTGTAGACGCCGCCATCTGTGCGGAGAAAGCCGGTGCTGATTTTGTTGCGCTGGGCAGCAATGGCCTTCATCAGTATGCTGAGCGTGTCGAAAAAGCGATCCGTATCCCGTTCATTCATATTGCGGATGTAACAGCGGACGCGATCACGGCGGCGGGTTATCAGACTGTGGGACTGCTGGGCGTAAAAGAAACCATGGAGCAGGGCTTTTACAAAGACAGACTGGTAAGGCACGGCCTGCGTGTGCTGATACCGGAACAGCCGGAGCGCGATTTCATCAACACAGTTCTCTTTGAGGAAACGGGCGTCGGTATCGTAAAAGAGTCTTCCAAGCAGGCGTTCTACCGCATTGCCGGGCAGTTGGCACAGAATGGCGCAGAGTGCATTATTCTTGGATGCACAGAGATCGAAATGCTGATGAAGCAGGAAGAAACCAATATGCCGTTGTTCGACACGACGGCACTTTACGCGGAGAAGATCGCGCAGTTGTGCTGCAGCGATCAGTAAGGAGAATTTCAAATGTCTGAAATTGCAAAACGTATTGCGGAGCTTGGATTGGAGCTGCCGGAAGCTCCTTCCCCCATGGCAAATTATGTGACGGCACGGCGCAGCGGCAATCAGCTGTACTTTTCCGGTGCGGGTCCGTTTCAGAACAAAAAGCCTGCGGTGTTCGGCAAGGTGGGCAGTGATCTGACGCTGGAGGAAGGCTACCAGGCGGCGCGTCTGACCGGTCTGAACCTACTGAGCCAGCTAAAGAATGAAGTGGATGACCTGGACAAGGTTCGTATCGTCAAAGTGTTGGCTTTTGTGGCCTCTGCGCCGGACTTTCTGCAGCAGCCCGCCGTGATGAATGGTGTGTCCGATCTGTTTGCGGAGGTGTTTGGCGAAAAGGGACTCCATGCCAGAAGCGCAGTAGCTGTCACACAGCTCCCCTTTAACATCCCCATTGAAGTTGAGATGATCGCAGAGATCGAAGAATAACGGAGTGGAATAACTATGGAAAAGAAAGTGTTGACCCAAGTAAGTCCCGTCGTATTGCCATGGCGGGTGAAGATCCTGTATGCTGCCGGCAGTTTTTCCAAAGCTCTGCTGGCCGTGGCGATGGCAGCTTTCATGCTGTACTTTTATACCGATGTCTGCGGTATTGATTCTACCGTGGCAGCGACCATTATCCTGATCGCCAAGATTTGGGATATCGTCAATGACCCCATGATGGGCGCTATCATTGACCGTACTCGTTCCAAAGAGGGCAAGTGCCGGTTCTGGCTGAAATATATGTCCGTGCCAGGTATGGTCATCGTTGCGTTATGTTTCTTTGTGCCTGAACTGACCACCACAGGCAAGATCATCTGGGTGGCTGTGACCTATGTGCTACAGGGTATGATCAGCACCTCGCTGCTGATCCCCTTTAATACCATGATCAGCCGTTTGACCAGTGATGAGCAACAGCGCGTGCAGCTGACGCAGGCCGATGGTATCGGCCAGATGCTGTCCCAGTGGATGGTCGTTTCGCTGACCTTTACCTTTGTCGGCTGGCTGGGCGGCGGAGATACCAAAAAAGGCTTCCTGTATGTGGGTATCATTTATGGCATCATCTACGGTATCGGTCATTTGATCGTTTATTTTGCCACCAAGGGGTATGAGCCGGTGGAGCACAGCGCAGAGCCTACGGAATCCGTAAAGGAGCGTACCGGCAGCGCCTTGAAGGGCATCATCAGCAGTATGGGGGCTTTCTACCGCAATAAGGTGCTGCTGTTCTGCGGCGCGGTGGCCTTTCTCTATACGCTGGGTATTGCCGTAGAGGAAGGTACCATGGCGTGGTACTTCCAGTATGTCAAGACGGATGCTGAAGCACTGTATGGTATCTTCGGCACGGTCTCCATGCCGGTGGCCATTGTAATCTATCTGTTTTTGGACAAGATCGTCAAGAAGCTGGGCAACGCCCGCACAGTTATTGCCGGCTGCTGCTTCACACTGGCAGGTTACACACTGGGTTTTGTTACCCACGATGCGACCAAGGCCATTATGATGATCCGCTGGTTCCTGGAGGGTGTCGGTTCCGGCCTGATCGGTGCGGTGATCCTGCTGTGCGTTTTCGACTCCAAGACCTATGGCGTTTGGAAAAATAACGACAACGATTCCGACGCCATCTTGACAGCGTCTTATTCTCTGTCTTATAAAATCGGTATGGCCATCGGCGGCCCCATTCTTGGCTATGTGCTGGCGCTGGTGCCCTATGAGGCGGGCGCTGCTGTGCAGCCGGAGAGTGTTTGCAACTTGTTCTTCTATGAGAGCACACTGATTCCCGGCCTGATCTATGTGGCCACATTGATTTTTGCCCTGCTGATGCGAAAATACGAAAAGCGTATCCCGCAGATGCAGAAGGAGATCGAGGAGCGCAAGCAGAAGCAAAACACCTGAACGAAGAATATGCCGTGCCTGCGGATACCTTAACAGTATGGTGTCCGCAGGCACGGAGAAGCAGAAGGAGCAACAGCATGGATAAAGTAAAACGCCATGGCGAAGCAATCATCAATGGGCGGGAAATCGCATTCCTCAGTGAATGCGGTGACTATCCCGTGGAAAATGAGAATGGTGACGAGGTTGGCAGCGTATTCGTTTACGCGTATATCCGCGAAAACAGCGAAAAAGACAGACCTGTCCTGTTTGCATTCAATGGAGGGCCGGGATCGTCCAGCCTGTGGCTGCACATGGGGGTGCTGGGGCCGAAGCACGTCTGCTGCGACGATGTGGAGGCATTGAGTGGTTCCGGCAATTACAGCGTGGAAGATAATCCCTATTCTCCGCTGGATGTCTGCGACATTGTGATCCTCGACCCGGTAGGGACGGGATACGGCAAGGAGACCAGTCCTGATCTGGCACAGTGCGCCTATGGGTTTGTCAACGATGCCCGCGTTATCGCTGATGTTGTCGAGCGTTGGATCATTGAACATGACAGGTTCCGGTCTAAAAAGTATCTGCTGGCGGAGAGCTACGGCTCTGTCCGCAGCGTGGCAGTGGCCAACTATTTAATGGGCGGCTGCCTGTACGAAGGCTGCGTGTCCAAGGGCATCGCCATCGACGGCATTTTGAACCTGGGCAATGTGATCCTGCGTGATCCTGATCCGGCAGATTATACGGAGAAGGAGCGGGGGCTGGAGGAAAGCGTCAGCCTGCTGCCGTCCTATGCGGCTACAGCGTGGTATTACGGCGGGCAAAAGGGGGAGCTGGCCGATGCCGTGACACGGGCTTATAAATTCTGTGCGGACAAATATGTGCGGGCGCTGTATCTGGGTGGGCGGCTGCCTGCTGAGGAGCGAGTACAGCTTGCGGAGGAGATGTCGTCTTTGATCGGCATCAGCAGTCATGTATTGCTGCACAACGACCTGCGTGTTACGATGACTGATTTTTTACGTTGGTTCCACGAGGAGCACGGCATGACTATCAGCCCCTATGACACGCGGTTTGCCGGACGCCACACGCCGGGGCTGCAAATGCACGATCCGGTGGGCGACGACGAGATGATGTCCCGCTGTATGCAAGGCTTTTTGGGTGCGTTCCAGGAGATACGCAGGGATGTGCTGGGTATTGAAACAGACCGCAAGTTCAGTGTGATCAATTTCAATGTGAATAAAAACTGGCCGTATGCCAGCCGCTGCACGCCCTTTGAAATGCTGCAATTCCTGCTGAACCGCAGCAAGAAGTTTCGTATCTTCATCGGTAACGGCGTATTTGATTTGGTGACCAGTGTGGGACAGGTGGCCTACACCGTGTCGCAGCTGAAGTATGAGGAGGGACAGGTGGCCGTCCGTGAGTATCCCGCCGGACACATGCCCTATCTGGGATACCATGGCGGTGATGCGCTGGCCAACGATATCCGTACTTTCATTCAGGAGGGTGAGAACCGGTGAATGATGATTTGATCTATGCCCGCGTTGTCAACACTGCGCATATCAACGGTCAAAACGTGGAATATGAAGCGGTATCCGAAGAGATACCGCTTCCCGATGAAAACGGCGGGACGGATGCCACCTTATTCATGACATCCTATCTGCGGCTGAATGCGGGGAAGACGGGACGCCCGATCCTGTTTGCCTTTAACGGTGGGCCCGGCTCTGCCAGTGTGTTTCTGCACCTGGGTGGCCTTGGCCCGCGGATCATTGATCTCGGCGACGGTATCTCCGCACCGTTTGATCCACCGTTCCGTATGAAAGACAATACTGCCTGTATCCTGGATGTCTGCGATCTTGTATTTATCGACCCTGTGGGCTGCGGATACAGTCGCGCGCTGACAGGGGCAGCTGTAAAAAAGTACGCCTCCTCGCAGGAGGATGCCAAGGCAATGCTGCTGGGCATCGACCGCTTCCTCAGCCGCCACAAACGGTGGAATTGCCCTATTTTTATTCTGGGTGAAAGCTACGGGACGGTGCGCGCTGCACTGATGGCCCAACAGCTCTATGAAAATCTGCTGGGCAACACATGTAACGCACTGAACATCCATGCGGCGGGACTGATCCTCGTCGGCTCACTGCTGGATCGGGACAAATCACTGTTCCCCGTGGAGCGCACAGTAACGAATTTTCCGGCTATTGCGGCGGCGCACTGGTATCACACACAAGGTGAAAAGCCTGCGTTGACAGATGTCATGGCTGCAGCAGAGGATTTCGCATTGCGGCATTATCTGCCGGTTCTGGGATTAGGGAAAAAGGCAACGGTGGAAGAGCGGGACGGCGTCATAGAGTCCCTTGCACACTTTTCCGGTTTGCCCCGTGCGTATTTTGAACGCCACGGTCTGCGCCTGTCGGTGGAGGACTATGTGCGGGAAATTGCCAATGAAAAAGATGTGCTGGTCAGCCAATATGACAGCCGTTTTATCTCTAAACCACTATGCGCGGGAGGTACATACAACTTTGAAAGTGATGACGCTTGCTTTGAGCGGCTGATGCCTGCCTTTACCCATTGCTATTATGGCGTGATGAAGGAAGCACTGGGTATTACAACGGACAGAGACTATCAGTTCACCGGCTTGCAGATGTGCCGTGCGTGGGAGTTCGATGCGCCCCGCAATCCTATTCACTTTATAGAAGATGCCATGCGAAAAAATCAGGATATGAAAGTTTTATTTGCCAATGGCTATTACGATATGCTTACTACGTACAGTTACAGCGAGTACATGATCAACAATTTTGACCTTCCTACAGAACGTGTGCGGCACACCGGCTATGAGAGCGGCCACATGGCTTATATTGGTGAAACGCAGTGTGCGGCGTTCGGAGAAGATCTGAGGAGGTTTGTAAGATGGGCAACAGAGAAACAGTAAGTGAGCGGCTGATCATCCGAAATGCGCGACTGATTCCGGCGCTGACGGAAGGATACGATGGACAACTGACCGACCTGCTGATAGAAGATGGGCGGATTGCAGGGATATTTCCGGTAGGAAAAGCTCTCGATGGCTGTGAGGAAATAGATGCCGCTGGGCGTACCGTTCTGCCGGGGCTGCTTGATTTGCACACGCATCTGCACTTTTCCAAAATGGATGATCTGTTTTTGCTATCTCGGAAGCAGAATGATGTGCTGCTGGACTGCGTAGACTATGCAGCGGAATTGCTGCGGCAGGGCTTTACCACGGTCCGCGATTGCGGCAATCCATATTATACAGCCATGGCGGTGCGGGACGGCGCAGAACGCGGACTTTTCCGCACACCCCGCATTCTTTCCTGCGGCTATGCGTTGGCACCTACCGCTCCCGGCAATGATGATTCTGCGATTACCGTTCATGCGGACACACCGGAGGAAGTGCTCAAAGCGGGGCGTCAGCAAATTGCTCGCGGCGCGGATTTCCTGAAATATTTCGGTACAGGGACAGTGGGCAGTGAGCATGGTGTTCCTGGTGCACTTCTGACAACAAAACCGGAGCTGCAGGCACTGAACGATACAGCGGAAGCCTACGGCAAATACGCCGCCGTCCATTGCCATAGCAAAGCAGGAATACTGCTTTGTGCAGAGGTGGGGATACATACTATCGAACACGCCTCGGATATTGATGATGAGTGCATTGAAAGTATCTTGAGACACGGCAGCCACAGTGCCATCATTCCGACACTGGGGCCTATTGGCCTGATGCGCAGCGGCATGCTGGGGGAAAGCATTGCTAAAAAAGTGAGAGAGACATCCTGCGAGCAGCAGAAGATGCTGGAGGCCAGCCGCGTGGGTGTTCTTACAGGCTGGGGCACGGATGTGTGCCTTGACTATTACAGCAGTAATCCCGGCAGCGAATTTCTGCTGCGGAAAGAGCGCGGTTGGACAGCAGTGGAAATGCTGGAGCAAGCGACTATCAACAGCGCAAGGATCATCGGCGTGGAGGACAGACTGGGAACGATCAAGGTCGGGAAAATCGCCGACCTTGTGATCATGGACGGAAAACCGGACGAAGACATTGCCGTTATGACCAAGTATCCATGGCGCGTTTTGCAGGCGGGTAAGGTGACCTGTGCCGAGGGAGTGATCAGATGACAGACGAAACGCGTGCAGTAGAGTTGGTAGATGCGCTGGCATCAGAACTTAGACTATTGACAAAACAGATCCACGATGCCCCGGAAATGGGTGGGTTGGAGTTCAAGGCCTGTGCATGGCAGGAAGAGCTGCTGGGCAAATATGGCTTTGCTGTAGAAAGTAATTTTTGCGGCCTTGCGACTGCTTACCGTGCATCCTACCAGGGGCGAAGACAAGGAGCTAAGATTGCTTTTCTGGCAGAGTATGATGCCCTGCCGGGGCTTGGACACGGCTGCGGTCACAATTTGATTGCCATGGCAGCGGTTGGCTGCGGCATTGTCTGTCGGGAGTTTGCAGACAAATATGGTGGCCGAATTGATGTGATCGGTACGCCTGCAGAGGAGACCTCCAACGGCAAAGTTCCCATGGCTGCAAAAGGAGTATTTAAACAGTATGACGCGGTTATGATGGTGCACCCTGCGTTTACCAACGCAGAAGCTGTTTGTACGATGGCACTGGATGGTTATCAGATTGAATTTTTTGGTAAAGCGGCTCACGCGGCTATTGCCCCGCATGAAGGATGCAATGCCTTGGATGCTATGATCAACTTCTACAACATGGTCAATGCCATGCGGCAGGAAGTCAAGTCAGACGCACGTATTCACGGAATTATTACAGATGGCGGGAAGGCAGCCAACATCATTCCCGACTATACGGCGGCGAAGGTTTATATCAGGGCGAACCATGCTGCGTATGTGAAAGAAATCGCAGCAAAGATGCGAAACTGTGCAGAGGGTGCAGCACTTGGCACAGGGTGTACCTGCCGGATGATACCGTGCGAGGTCAGCGTCAAGGACACCCGTGTGAATCGTGAACTGAATGAATTGGCTGTGTCCTGTGTGGAAAAGTTTACGGTTGAACCTTTGCGGAGAATGGAAAAAGGCTTTGCATTTGGATCATCCGATTTCGGAGATGTGAGCTATGAAGCACCCGCAATCCAACTGCTTTGCAGGGCGGGCGACTATCCAGATCCGTTAGGTGGTCTGCATACGCCGGAGATGGTAGAGGCATCTGCGTCGGAATATGCGATGGAAAACACTTTGAATTTTGTCAAAGGACTGTCGCTGACAGCAGCAGAACTAATGGCACACCCAGAGCATCTTTTGCGAATTCGAACAGAAGTCAAAAAATAGTTGCCGAGAATTGCTGGTGCTGCATATTACACTTAGTGCTGCCGACGAAAATACGATAAAGGTATCAAGAGAGAAAGCGCTGTGCAAATGTAAGGCTCACACCGGTGTTATTTTAGCGCGCTGTGAAGAGTGAAGATAAGGTTGAGAAAGCGGGGGATGGCACGAGATGTCGTCCCCCGTACTTTAGAGAAAAGCGAGGTGTCAACAGATGAGAGAGTGTAAGGGAAGGCAGTTGACCGTACAATATGGTGTGATTACATTGGCATGTGTTTTTACGCTGTACAACGAAAAAGCATCCCGCCTGTAACCGCAATGGTCACAGGCGGGATACAATTTCAGATATGAAATACATTCACCAGAAACAGCATGGCCAGACCGTAATAGGTCACCACGGCCACCAGGTCGTTGACGGTGGTGATCAGCGGGCCGGAGGCCACCGCAGGATCGATGTGGATCTTGTGGAACAGCATGGGGATCAGCGTACCCACCAGGCTGGAGATCACCATGGACACCACCAGCGATACCCCCACGCATCCGGAGATCAGGAACGCGGACAGCCACGCATAGCCCTTGCACACATGGATATAGATCCCCAGAAACAGCAGCGCCATCAGTCCAAGGCACCCGCCGTTGAGCAGGCCGACCCGCATCTCCTTGCCCAGCAGAGCCAGCTCCTCCTTCAAACTGAGGTTTTCGTCCATCAGCACGCGGATGGTGACAGCCAGCGACTGGGTGCCCACATTGCCCGCCATGTCCAGCACCAGCGACTGGAAGCAGACGACGATGGGCAGCGCGGCAACAACAGATTCAAAAACACCGACCACGGAGGAAACACCCATGCCCAAAAACAACAGCGCGATAAGCCAAGGCAGACGCTTTTTCATGCTGACGATGGCGGGTTCCCGCAAATCCTCCTCCGAGGTCAGGCCGCCCAGCTTGGCGTAGTCGTCGCCCATGGCGTCGTCCACCAGTTCCACCAGATCCTGCGCGGTGAGGATACCGGCGATTTTTCCGTCCTCTGTCAGCACCGGCAGAGAATCCTCTTCGTACTCCGCGATCCGGTCAATGCAGTCCTCCACCTTTTCGTGGGCGAGAACGTAGGGATAGCTGCGGCGGATGATGCCCTCCAGCGGATCGTTTTCCCGTGCGATGATCAGATCCTTCAGGTCGATGGCACCGGAGAATACGCCGTTTCCATCCGCCACATACAGTGTGGAGATGTTGTCATGCTCACCGGCCTGCCGCACCAGCTCGCTCATGGCGCCGCGAATGGTCAGCGTATCCGGAATGCAGACGAAATTGCCGCTCATGCGGCTGCCGATCTCCGCCTCGTGAAAGGCCAGCAGCCGCCGGACGTCATTCCTGGTGTCGTCATCAAGATGGGCGGCAACGGCTTGTTTCTTTTCTGCCGGAAGCTCCCGCAAAATGTCCAGTGCATCCCCGGCGTCCATGCCGGCGACCACCTGTGCCGCCAGCGGTTCCGGCAGCTCTGCCAGACAGCGGGCGGCATCTTCCAGATAGGGGAATATCTCCGCCAGCGCCTGAGCGTCCAGTAGGTGAAACAGCCTCTGCCGTTCTGCGTCTGTCATCTGCGCAACGGTTTTTGCCACATCCAGTGGATGGTAGCGCTTCAACAGCGACCGCAGATTATTTTCGTTTTTCGCGGCGCGGATGACCGCCGCGATCTCCTGAGAAAAATCCTTCTTTACAATTCTGTTCATCATGTCTGTGTCCTCCTTTGGCGTTGAAAATAGGCGCAAAAATGCACCGCCTCAGAGATAGTTGCCACAGCAAGACGCCTCTGGTGCGGTGCGGGAGAACACGATGAGTCAGGATGTGATCAGTCCATGCCCATGGACGACCGCACCCGATTTCCGTATATCCGCATACCGCATACCCGGCTCCGTCTGCTACTTCCGCAGCTATCCATGAACATTCACCTCCATTGATGATAATAGGCCATCTCTGACCCGCGGCTTATGATAGCAGAGCGGAGCGGAGATGTCAAGCGTTTTTTGCAATGATTTTTCATATCTCCAGCATCCCTTGCAGCTCCGCGCTGGCGGCTTTCTTGTTCTTGTCGAAGGCGTGGGTGTAGATGTCCAGCGTGGTGGAGGGCTGGCTGTGACCGAGGATACCCGCTACCGTTGCCACGTCCGCGCCGCCTGCGATCATCAGACTGGCGGCGGTGTGGCGTAAGCTGTGGACATTGAGCTGCTCCGGTAGGCCGTTCTTTTTCAGGATACACTTGAACCGCCATGTGAAGGTGGTGGGCGTCATGGGCAGACGTGTACCTTGCCGACGGAACAGGAAATCATCAGCAGTCAGTTTTCTTTCGTCGTAGGTCTGGGTGATGTACTGGCATTCACGCTGGTACTCCCGCAGGAGCGATTCCATCTCGGCGGAGAAGTAGACGTACCGGTCGCCGGAACGGGTCTTGGGTTCCTTGACGAAGATTTCGTCGCCGGTGATTTTTACGGCATTGCGGCAGATGTGGATGGAGCGCTGCTCCCAGTCAATGTCACGCCATTGCAGGGCGCAGCACTCGCCCCGCCGCATTCCTGTGGCGATGATGAGCTTGAAGTACGTTTCGTACTTGATGCTCTCGTTCTCCAGTGCGGCGATGATCTTCTGGGCCGTTTCCTCGTCGGCGATTTTCTTCTCTGTCTTTTTACCTGCGTAGCGGTAGGTGCGCCATGCAGGGTTATGCGTGAGAAAGCCACCCTCCACGGCATCGGAGAGGATGCTGCACAGTGTCGCGTGCACGCCCTCAACGGTGCTTTCGGAGAGTGGCTTTCCGGTTACGTCGCTTTTCGTCTGACGCAATTCGGCATAGAGTTTTCGGAAGTGCTCAGGCCGCAGATCGGTGAGCTTGTAGTGCCCAAGCGCGGGGAGGAAGCGCTCCAAGTCCTGCCTGTCACGGTGCAGTGTGGACTTGGCCAGCTTGCCGGGAGCGATATCACGCAGCCATAATTCTGTGTACTGTGCCAGCGTAAGATTCTTCTTCGGCTGTGGGCTATCCTTGCAGGAGCGTTCGAACAGAACGGCCTGCTCGTTGAGCCACTTCTCCGTCTGCTTGGGCGTCAGATCCTCCGGAGGGCGGACGGTTTTCTGCTGGGATTTGATGCGATTGCCGTTGTAGTCGTAGCCCATGGAGACCACGATGAGATAGCTATTGCCGCGCTTACGAATACTTGCCATGGGGGTGTCCTCCTCTTTCTCTGGTTATGTGTACGGTTGTGCTTTCATCTGTCAACACAACATACCCCAAGAGACAGGAAATAGCTGTTATGAAATGACATTTTTCAACCGAAAAAGTCAACGAACTTTTACCTGCCAA
>CAVBAZ010000091.1:0-5979 GCA_963593515.1 Bacteroidaceae bacterium | reverse complement strand
TACCAAACATCTCCCGTACCACGCGGTCGGCACCTTTCACCAGCCCTACCAGCACCAGCATATTGAAGATGACTTCGCCCAGATAGCCCCACACCTGCGTGACCACTGAGCCACCGCCCAGTACTACCGTATCGCTGGCGGCGAAGGCCGAGAACACGATGCAGGCCAGCACGATCACCGCGCCCTCCAAGCACACGCCCATATAGCTTTTCAGAAAGGCACGTCCCATTTGGGACGTGCCTTCTCCCGCAAAGGACGCCAAAGCTACCGGTGACAGCGCAGCATATAAATAGAGCTTGAAGAACCGGCCATATACGGTGAGGATCATCAAAAACGCCAGCACCGTGATAAGCAGACAGCCCAGCAGCGTCACCAGCCACAAGGGAATGCTGGCGAGAAACCCCACGTCCTCGATAGCTGACGCCATTTCCGCAGGCAGCGACACGGTTGCTCCGTCGATACCGCCCACGCTGCCGGCAGCGGCGGAGATGATACCGGCGCAGACCGCGAAAATGTCCACCATCAGGTCGATGCCGTAAGTGACAGCCAGCTTCGCCATGACAAAGTAGATAAAATGCCGCAGGACGTGTTCAGGCCGCTGGAAATCCCGAAAGCTGGCGCTGCTGCGGAAGATGCCGATGGCCAGAAACAGCACCAGCAAACCGTACCCAATGCCCTGCATGGCTCCGTTGACGGTCTGGATCGTCTGCCATATCGTGCCGCCCTTGAACGCCTGCGGCGATTGGGTCAGCAGCGACCACATCTCCGTCAGCTTGTCGTTCCATACGCCAAAGGCATAGTTGAGATTGTCAATGATCCAGTTGTTGTCCATGGCTTACACCGCGCCGATCAACGTCAAAATCTCCTTGGCAAAGGCAATAAGCAGGCCGCCGAACAGACACAGCAGGCCCTGCGTCCGCTGGCTTGCGTCGTGGCTCTGGATGCTCATGCCCACCTGCACGATGCCCCAGCCGAGAATGATAATGCCGATGGCCTTGATGACCGAAAAGATGAAGTCGGACAGGTTATTGACGATGGTCAGCGGATCACCGCCGGTTGCGTAGGCGGTGGTGGCTGTCAGCATACAGATACTCAGGCTCAAAAGAAGTATGCGGCTTACGCGCCGCACTACAGATCGTTTCATTCCGTAAATCCCTCCAGTAAGATCAATTCCTCCAGCGAGACGAATGCCGCACTCATATCAGCGCAGGCATACTCCGCCAGCTTATGCACATAGGGCGCGGCTCCGCCGTCCTCCGTCCGGCTCAGATTCGGGTGCCGCAGGATGTCGTATTTCTCGTCCATCACAGGCCGTTCACCGCGGATGAACAGCAGTGCGTAGCGGTTGTCCATGGCCCGTACCTCATCCGGTGTCATCAGGTCGCGGGCCAACTGCTGACGGCTGACGGAGGTAGAGCCGTTCCGTCCCCTGGTGGTGCTGGTATGACGCACGTCCAGCGTCTCCTTGCCCAGCAGCTCTGAAATGTACTTGTGGGTGGACTGCTCGTTGCCGCCCAAATACAGCAGCGTGTCAGCGTTGCCCAGCAGTCCCTCCCAATCGTCCCTGAACAGTGCCTTCAGACCGGATATATTTTGCAGGACGATGGTGGACATGATGTTGCGGGAGCGCATGGTGCTTTGTATCTTCACAAAGTCGCTGGGCAGTGCCACGTTGCAGAACTCGTCCATCATCAGCCGCACGGGAACAGGCAGCGGCCCCTGATGTACCTTGTCCGCCTGATAATACAGCGACTGAAATGCGCAGGTGTAGAGCATCCCCACCAGATAGTTAAAGGTGCTGTCGCTGTCGGGGATAACGGCAAAGACGGCCTGTTTGCGCTCTCCCATCAGGGAAAGCTCCATTTCGTCGTGGGATGTGATGTCCCTGATCTGCGGGATGATGAATGCCGACAGCCGCACCGCGGCGGTAATGAGTATGGAACGCGCTGTTTTGCCCGCGGCCTGCTGAAAAATATGGTATTCCCGCACCGCGATATGGTCAGGCTCCTCATCCTCCAATGCCTCAAACAGCAAGTCCAGCGGAGAACGATACGACTCGTCCTCCTCGCTTGCGCCGCCGTTCTCCAGCATATACAGCACCGTTTCAAAATTCTGCTCCTCCGGTGGCGCTTCGTAGAGCAGGTACAGCATCAGGGCGGTGTCCAACGCCACCTCCGAACGCTCCCAGAACGGGTCGCTCTGCTGGGCGTTTTTGGGGGTGGTGTTTTGGATCAGGTTATTCACCAGCTTCATCACGTCCTTGGCGTCTCGTATGTAGGAGAAGGGGTTGAACGCATCGGAATGCTGCGGGTCGATGAGGTCGAATACCCGCAGCACATATCCCTCCTCCAGCAGCAGCGGCGCGAGGGCGCGCAGCTGCTCTCCCTTGGGGTCTGTCACAAGGAAGCTGCCGTTGGCCTGCATGATATTGGGTTTGCAGAAAAACCGCGTCTTACCGGCGCCGCTGCCGCCCACGATGATCTGGAGCAGATTCCTCATGTGCTGCCGCCCGTTCAGACTCATAGCCACATGACGTGTCAGCAGTGTGTTATTTGTAGGGTCTTTGTCTGCGTACTTTTTGTTGAGCTGCCACGGGCTACCCCACTGGGCAGAGCCGTACTCCTGCCCTGGCCTGCGGTTCTCCCTGCCGGAGCAATACAGGAGAACACCGCCGCCGTAGAGCAGCAGAAACACCAGCAGAAATCGAGGCGTATATGCTGTCCAGTGGACGGCATACGGATGGTTTGCCGCAGCGGTAAAGCGGCTCACCAGCTCGAACACATTCATGCCGTCCTCATACACACTTGCCGCGATGACCGCCAGCCACAATACGGGTATTGTCAGCGCCATCCACAGTGCGGGCGGCGCGGGCTTTTTACGCATAGTTGCTCTCCCTTCTAATCCGTCTCAAGTTGAGACACATTTCGACAGCACTTTTATCCCGTTCTCTCGCAGTACACCACATACCGCTGCTTGCCGCCGCTGGCGTAAGGATGGCAGGTCAACAGCGTCAGCAGGTCACGGCCCTGCTGTATCTTGATCTTATCCACCTCGTGCGGCTGGATGATCTGAATGTCGGCCACCGTGTAGGTCAGTGTCTCCCATAGGTTCGTCAGCGTAACAGTATCGCCCACAGCCAGCTTATCTATATGCCGGAAGTAATCCGCGCCGCGCCACCCACGGTGACCTGCGATGACGCAGTTGGTGTTGTCACCGCCGATGGGCGCTGACGTGCTGCCCAGCACCGCCGCACCTGCGGCAAGGTGGGTATCAGACGCGCCTAAGTAGACAGGCATGGTCAGCTCCATGGCCGGTATCTCCAGCACGCCTATGATCTCGTCGGCGATACCGTAGGCGGTCAGGTCGGCGGCAGGCTTCTCGCAGGCTTCCAAATCAACAAGATCCGATTGCTTTTCGGTATAGATACGCTGGTTGTAGGCTTGCAGTTCTGCCAGCAGTTCGGGGTACAACTGCTTCGGTACGTCACGGTCAGTCAAGAACTCCTGCACAGCAGTTTCAGCGTTGTGCTGGAGTCTATGTCCTGTGACCACCGGCCACAGCATGACGCAGACGCCCGCCACAGCCAGCAGCGCCGCCAGCATAAAAGACATCTTACGCATGGCGACACCTCCTCACTAAAAAGTATCCGCCGCCAGTCACGACCACCGCGCCAAGGCCGACGCCTAAGCCGGTGAGGTAGTGTTGCGTCCACGATGATGCTATGGGTTTTTCTTCTGTAGCAACGGTTTCTTGCGCTGGCACATACGATACCCGATGCCCTCGCACCAGCAGCCGGTGGGTATTTACCCCGAACGGCGTACAGGTCACCAACGTTACATAGTCCTTGCCATCCTCAATTTGTAGCAGACTCGTGTCTGTGGGCAGTACCGTGTGGATGGCGTCCACCTTGTATGCCAGCACCTCACCCAACACATGGATGTAAAATGTATCGCCCTCTGTAAGCTGGTCGATGTCCGAAAACAGCTTAGAACTCGCCATGCCGCTGTGTGCCGACAGCACTGCGTGGGTGTTGCTGCCGCCCACCGGCAGGGAAGTCCCCACTACATGGCCTACGGCACGCTCCAACGTGTCCGCGTCCGTACCATGCTGCACGGGCAGATATACGCCGATTTTAGGGATGTCCACATAGGCCATGACACCACCCACCGTGAGCTGTTCGGCATAGGCCAAGGGAGGGGCGGAAGCCCCTCCCTCTGTGATGGCCGCCTGGCCGGACAGCATGACGTTGTACTGCTCCGCGGCCTGCCGCTGGGCGGTCAGCTCGACGCCATCGGTGTCCGCGATAGCGGCGGTGTAGGTGGTTTCCACGTCTGAGTGATATTTCTCACTTACCAGCTCACCGATCAGCGGATAGAGAAGAAGTCCCACCGCCATAACACCGCAAGCCGCCGCCAGTATCCAGCGCTTCACTGCTCGCTCTTGTGCTTGCGGGACTTGACGACAATGAAGGCCGCCGCGCCCAGCAGCAGGACGCCGCCCACCGTATACATCCAAACACCATAGCCGCCCGTCTTGGGCAGGTCGAAGCCCGGATTATTGACCACGGTCAGGGACACAATGGCGTTGCCATCGGCCATGGTAACATCCTTGCTGTTGACGGCAGCGGAAGCAGTCAGCAGCTTCACACCGCACGTCTCGCACTGGCCGTTCTCAGCAGTCTTAATGACGATCTTAACCGCATCCTTCAGCAGTACATAGCCCTTATCCGTGGCGATCTCAGTCAGACTGTAGGCATCGTCCTCCAGTCCCTTGACCACAATGTGCCCGCGGCTATTGGGAACGAAGGTAGTGGCGTCAGCCTTCTTTGCGACAAAGCCCTTGGCGTAGTACACGCCGTCCTTCAGGTCTGCGATGATATAGCAGTTGTCAGTATCGTTGTGCAGCCGGAACTTCACATTCCGCAGGTTACCGCCGTTATCAGAAAACTGCTTGAGGATGTCGATGCCGTAGGTATACACATGGCAGCAGTCTTTGAGGGTATCAAAGTAGGTCGTATTGGTACGCTTCCACGTCAACTCAACCTCATTGGTGTTGTTGCTATCGCCCATCTTGGCATCGGCGGTCAGCGTCGCCGCGTAAGTAATACGCATGGTGCAATCGCTATACCCACGCTTGACGCTGTCGGCATATACAGTGTCTGCCTCGTTGATCTCGCTCAGGCCGGTGTCGGTCATGCGGATGGTCATAATGTTCTGTGCATCATCATAGGTCACGGTGAACTTGCCGGCATTCTCGTCCCATGTAGTGATCTTGTCGGTGCAATCGCTATCCTTGAAAAACTCGATAACGACGTCGTTCTTGTTGTAACGAATCCCCTTGCTCATGGTGTCCACATAGGTGTACTCGCTGAGAGAGGATGCCTTGGAAGTGATGGTGGGCAGTGTGCTGATGATCTGATAGTCCACAACATCACCCACAGACGCGGTAGCGGTGTGGGCATAGCCGTCAGTAATGTCGGACAGGCTGCCGGTATTCTTGCCGGTGGAGTTCTTCGCCTCTCGCACGGTCTTTTCAAGGTCAGGATTGCCGGTCTGATTCTTGGGGTACACAGTCAGGTCGTAGTTCCACTCACTTCCATCAATGGTGGTCATAGGCAGGGACACGAAGAAGGGATTGCAGGTGGACGTCACGTTTTCGGGGACACGAGTCTCCACGACGAGGTACAAACCCTGCTCCAGCTGGTCAGCGGAGGTGTGCCCGGTGGCATCCGTTTCGGTCATGGCAACGCCGCCGTTCTTCACGGCAGTTTCCAGCGCATTCTTGACCGTGGTGGCATTGGCTGCCAGCGCTGCGGACAGCTTGCTGTTCAGCATATCACTGATAAAGTAGTTGATGCCGTTCTCGGTCTTGTGGGCATCTGCGGCGGTCAGGCCGATGGCGGACAGCACGGCATTGGAGCGCTCAGAACTATCAAATCCATACAACATACCCACCGTGCGCTGACCGTCCACCAATTCA
>CAVBAZ010000090.1:0-7036 GCA_963593515.1 Bacteroidaceae bacterium | reverse complement strand
TTTTCTTCAAAATTTTCTTGCATCACCTACTTGACTTCATACCATTGGACTTTTTGCGGCGGGAAAACGGGGTTATGGAAAGGCCAAAGCAAGGAGCAAGAAACCAGCTTCTTACTCCTTGCTGTTGAAAACTATACGAGGGGATCAGCGGAAATATTCCCAGATGGACTGTGCGCCCTCCTTCAATGCGGAGACGGCTTTTTCCGCCAGTCCCGGAGCTTCGCTGCAAACCACGGCGGAATCGGCGCCGCTCAGGTCGATGTACTGGATCTGGCCGGAGGTGGGCTTGGACATACCGGCCTCCTCGGCGGCTGCCTTGATGGTGGCCAGGTCAAAGACCTTTTCGTACTCGGTCAGCAGGGAGACGTGCTCCTCCTCCAGCGTGGCCAGCTCCTTTTTGATAGTGGACACGTTGTTGGATACGGTGGTCAGCTGCACATAGCCCAGCAGCAGCACCATCACCAGCGCGCACACCACCACGACGCCGCCCATCACCAGTGCGGAGGGGCGGGCCTGCGCCTGAGCCTGAGGACGGCGGCGGGGCTGTGCCTGCGGCTTCGGTTCGGCTTTGCGCTCCGGCATTTCGCCGGCTTCCTCCAGCTGACGTTCCCGTGCCAGAGAATCCAGATCATAGGCCAGATTGCCGTAAATTGTCGTGATGTTTCGACGGCGTTCGTCAGTCATGGAGAAATCTTCCTTTCTTTCGTAAAAATAGGCCAGCAGTAGACAAAAGCGGCATCAAAGCTTCTCTGCTACGCGGAGCTTGGCGCTTCTGGCCCGTGGATTCTCCGCAAGCTCCGCTTCACCGGGGGTGATGGGCTTACGGGAGATAAGCTTCATTTTCGGTTTCTTCCCGCATACGCATACGGGGAAATTGGGCGGGCAGGTGCAGCCGGTAGCCAGTTCCTGCATGGTCCTCTTGATGATCCGATCCTCCAGCGAGTGGAAGGAGATCACGGCCAGCCGTCCGCCTGTGTTCAGGTGCTCGGCTGCGGCGTTCAGCATGGGCGGCAGGGCGTCCAGCTCACCGTTGACGGCGATGCGGATGGCCTGAAAGCTGCGCTTGGCAGGGTGCTGCTTTTCCCGCAGCGCCTGCGGCGGCATGGCGGATTTAATAACGTCCACCAGCTGTAAGGTGGTCTCAATGGGAGCGGTCTCCCGTGCCCGGCAGATGCCCTTGGCGATGGCTGGGGCATAGCGCTCCTCGCCGAAGTCGTACAGGATACGCCGCAGCTCCTCATAGGGCCATTCGTTGACCACCTGACGGGCGTCCAGCGCCGCCGTGCGATCCATCCGCATGTCCAGCGGCGCATCGTGCATATAGCTGAAACCCCGCTGGGCGTCGTCCAGCTGCGGGGAGGAGACACCCAGATCGAACAGCATACCGTCCACGCCGGGGATGTTCAGCTCCTCCAAAATCTCGCCGATACGGTCAAAATTGCTGTGTACCAGCGTCACATGATCCAGATAGTCCCGCAGCCGCTCTTGCGCGGCGTCGATAGCGGTCTTGTCCCGGTCGATGCAGATCAACCGACCGGTGGTCAGATGTCCGGCAATGATCTGCGAATGGCCGGCCCGTCCCAGCGTACCGTCTACATATACGCCGTCCGGGCGGAGCGCCAGCGCTTCCATGCACTCGACCGGCATTACCGGACGGTGCCCATAGGAGATATCCTCCTGAATATTGCGGTTCCACTCCATGGCTTACAGCCCCATTTCCGCCATGGCCAGCTCCAGAGAGCCGTCGCCCAGCGCGGCATTCTCGATATCGGCCCACCGCTTGGCGTTCCAGATCTCCGCGCGGTCGAAGCTGCCGATGACCACCACGTCCTTCTCCAGACCCGCGTACTCCCGCAGTCTGGCGGGCAGCAGGATACGGCCCTGTGCGTCCGGCTCGCAGTCGGCGGCCAGCGCGAACATGGGGCGAAGGCGCTTCACTTCGCTGTAATTCATGGTTTTCAGCCTGTCCATCACGGCGTTCCAGCTGTCGTCGGAGTATACCGACAGGCAGTGATCCTGCCCTATCGTGACATGGAAGGTGGCGCCCAGCTCTTCACGCAGCTTGGCGGGGATGAACAGACGGCCCTTGGCGTCGATGGTATGCGCGTATTGACCTGTCATGTTCCTCACCTCCCATAGTTGGAAAAGGAGAACCGTGGGATTTTTCACCACAAAAGTGAATATATCCCCCACGATCCACCACCGTGCTTTCAGTATACAGGCTTCATCAGTGGATTGCAAGGAGAAATTTTCTTGCCGCGGCAGGCGTTTATCGATGATTTTTCCAGCATTTTCCTGAATGGGCGACATAAGTAAAACGCATGTTTCAGTTTAAAAAGCGCAAAAAAAGTCGAGACACAATATGTTGTGTCTCGACTATGTATGACCACAAGATAAATAGTGTTTGTGCAAAACGCAGAAATTTTAAGCAAAATCTCCGTTGTTTTCCACAGGCGCGAAATCTCCGGCTTTTGTGCCGTTTATTTCTCCACGGGCTTTTGTGCGGCGTCCTGCTTCAGATGCTCCTGTGCCGCCTGCATCTGCTCCTGAGAAGCGGTGCGGAACTGGCTGCGGGAGGTCTGCACCTCGGTCAGCGCGGACTGGATGGCCTCCTCGGTGCGGCGCAGCGCGTCCTCAGTATAGGTATTGGCCACGCGGTACAGCTCGCGGCTGCGTTCCTCGGCGCGGCGGATGATGTCGGCGCTCTTCTGGCGGGCCTGCTGAATGACCTCGCTCTCGGAGACGATGGTCTTGGCGTCCAGCTCGGCCTGCCGCATCATCTTCTCCACTTCCTTCTTGGCGCCGGCCACATAGTCATTGCGGGCGGCGATCAGCTCCTTGGCCTTTTTCAGCTCCAGCGGCAGCTTGGCGCGCATTTCGTCCAGAATATCCAGCGCCTCGTCCCGGTTGATGGCGCACTTCTCGGCGCTGAAGGCAACGCTCTTGGCCTCGTCGATCATGTTGTAGAGCATGTCGATCAACCGCTGTACGTCTTTCTCTTCCATGTCAGTGGTCACATCCTTTCATCAATTCCTCCGCCACGGGAGCGGGTACATACTTTTCAAGCGGCTGGCCATAACGGATCATCTCGCGGGCCATGGTGGAGCTGAAATGCTCAAATTCCGCCCGTGCGGGCAGCAGCAGTGTCTCCAGCTCCGGATCGATGCCCTGATTGATGCGGGCCATTTGCAGCTCCGCGTCATAATCCGTCATGTTGCGCACGCCTTTTACGATGATGTGGGCGCCCTTCTGCCGGGCGTAGTCCGCCAGCAGACCGGAGAACAGCTCCACCTCCGCGTTGGGAATGTGGGCGATAGACTTCTGGATCAGCTCCAGCCGTTTTTCCTGGGTGAACATGGGCTGCTTCTTTTCACAGTTGACCATCACGCACATGTATACCTTGTCAAAACACTGGGCGGCCCGGCTGAGAATATCCAGATGCCCCAGCGTAATGGGGTCAAAGCTGCCGGGATAAATGGCGATCTTCATAGGGTGTCCTCGTTTCCGCTGCGGTGATAGACGCTCAGCTTGATCTTGCCGTACCGGTACTGACGATACAGCGAATAGGGCGGCGCCAGCGCCGGCAGCTCGGTTTCTGCGGCACTTTCCGCCACAATTATACCATGTTCACGGCAAATGTCAAATGCCGCGATGTCCTCCAGCGTCTTCACCAGCAGGCCGGAGGCGTAGGGAGGATCGAGAAAGATGATGTCGAACTTTTCGCCGCTCTTGAGGTAGGACATGGCGTCGCCGCTGCGAACCACCGCCCGGTCGCTGAGACCGCAGACCTCCAGATTCTCCCGGATCAGCTTCACGGCGTCATTGCGCTGGTCGATGAACACGCACTGCTTCGCGCCGCGGCTCAGAGCCTCGATGCCCAGCTGGCCCGTTCCCGCGAACAGATCCAGCACACGGCGGCCCTCGATATCAAACTGGATAATGGAGAAGATGCTCTCCTTCACCTTGCCGGTGGTGGGGCGAGTCTCCATGCCCTGTAATTCCTTCAAAATTCTGCCCCGGGCAGAACCGGTGATGACTCTCATTTTTCCATCCCCCTTGGGTCGAATTGCTCAAAAATGACCAGTGCGCCCGCCTCCTCGGCGGCGTCCATGTCCGCCTTGCTGCGGATGGTCCAGCTGAACTCCTGTGCGCCGTACAGGCTGCGGCACAGCTTCAGGGACAGGCTGTTTCTGTCCTCGAACCGGTAGGCGATAAAGTCGGGCCGGGTACGGCAGTTCAGCAGCAGGTTGGTTAGCACCCAGCGCACCACGCCGGGCAGATTCTTGCCGTCGCCGTGGCGGGCAAAGTTTTCGCTGAGCTGGCCCCGCACCACGTCGGGCCGGTTCTGCCACAGCCACATGAGACAGCGGGGATCAAAGGACTCCATGCAATAGGTAACGCTGCGGTGTTTGTCCAGCAGCTTGCAAGCAGCGGCGGCCAGCGCGTCGGCGTTGCCCCGCTCGGCCTTCAGCTCCACGATCAGTGGTGCCTTTCCCGCGAAGATGGGCAGCACCTCCTCCAGCAGAGGGATGTGGTACTCGGTGCCCTCCAGCTTGTACTGCTGTAAGTCCTCCGCCGTCAGATCCTCGATCTCCACGTCCACGCCTGCCGTCCGCAGCAGGGAGGCATCATGGATCACCGCCAGATGGCCGTCCTTCATCAGATGGACATCCAACTCCGCGCCGAAACCGCACTGGACGGCACGCTTGAAGGCGGGAATGGAGTTTTCGGGGATGCGGGGCTTGTCGTGAAAGCCCCGGTGGGCATAGCGCCAGCCCTGGAATTTCTTCCAGTCCCGGCGGTGGTTGCACCGCAGACAGAGAATATACAGCAGAAAAATAAGAATGACAATTCCCAGAAGGATCCAAAACAGTTTCATATCAGTCGTTCTCCAGATTTTCCAAGGCTTCCAGACCCATCACCGCGTCGGGCTTGCTGTCGCCGTGGTGGACGAACAGCATGGTGACGAAGGCCAGCGCCACAAATACCGTGGCATAGGGGAACAGCACCCGCATGCCCCACTTATCCATCAAAAGACCGGACAGCATAGGCGTTGCCACCTGCGCCGCCATGGAGGCGGTGTAGTAAAAGCCGGTGTATTTGCCCACGTTGCCGCC
This sequence comes from Bacteroidaceae bacterium, assembly GCA_963593515.1. Classification (GTDB taxonomy): domain Bacteria; phylum Bacillota; class Clostridia; order Oscillospirales; family Oscillospiraceae; genus Vescimonas. The sequence goes on along the minus strand of CAVBAZ010000090.1, from coordinate 1,919 downwards.
GCTGGACAGCTCCACCACCATGGGGAAGGAGTTCACATTGATGGTGGCCCAGGCGATACCGGCCAGCGCGAACATGGCGTTCATCAGCAGGGTGGGGCTCTCCGCGTGGAGGAAGCCCGCCACGCCGAAGGCCACCGTCAGCATGACCACGCCCGCCTGAATGGCCCGCTTGCGGCCGATCTTGCTGGAGATCAGGCCCACCGGCAGATAGGCGATGATGGCCGCCGCCTGCGCAATAATAAGGGTCAGGTTGTAGTCCTTGTGCAGGATGTTGCTGGCATAGACGGAGTATTTGCTGGTGACGGCATTATAGCCGAAGAACCACAGCACGATACTCAGCAGGATGAAAATGAGGGACTTTACCTCGTCGGCGGACAGCTTCCGCTCCTCCTGCGGCGCACCGTCCTCCGCGGCCTCCTCTACGCCGTAGGTCACGCTGTCGCGCTGCATCTCCTGCGCCCACTCTACCTCACGGACGGTCAGCATGAAGATCACCAGCGCGGCCAGCATAATGGCGGCAATGACGCCAAAATAGCCGGTGTAGCTCATGAGAGAGTTGCGCACGGCGGAGGTGGCGAACACCATGCCCAGCGCCAGCACCAGAATACCGCCGGCGCTGCCCATCAGGTTGATGACGGCGTTGGCCTTGGAGCGCAGGGGCTTTATGGTCACGTCCGGCATCAGCGCCACGGCGGGCGAGCGGAACGTGGCCATGGCCACGAGAATCACCAGCAGTACCAGAATGAAGAACACCAGCGTGCCGGGCTGCTCCGCCGTCACCTGCCATGCGTAGGCCTGACGGGCGGGGGTCACATAGTTAGTGTAGTCGGGATTGGTGACAGTCTTGCCGCTCTCGTCGGTGATCTGACTGCGGATAGCGGTAAACTCCTCCTCCGTGAACTGCTCACGCAGCACGAACTTGTCGCCGTGAGGAGTGATAAGCTGCTCGTCCGCCTGACTTTCGTAGATGGCGCTCAGAGCGGCGGGATCGTCGATGTTGGCGGCGTCCCCCAGATGCTTCAACTGGGTGTTGTCGATGAAGCTCAGACAGATCAGCGCCACGGCGGCGATCAGCGTGCCCAGCACGATGAAGGGCGTGCGCCGTCCGCTGCGGTGGGTGCATTTGTCGGAAATGGCGCCGAACAGCGGCAGCATGAACAGCGCCAGAATGTTGTCCGCCGCCATGATGACGCCGGACCATGTCTGGCTCATGCCGAACTTGTTGGTCAGGATCAGGGGGATGGTGTTGTCATAGGCCTGCCAGAAGGCGCAGATCAGGAAAAAGGCAAAGCCCACCAGAATCGTGCGTTTGTAGTTCAGCTTCATAGTCAGTTCTCCTTCAGATCATGATAGAGCTTTGCGATGTCTTGATAGATCCATGTGGGGTTGACACGGTATTTCACGATGTCGCCCATGACGCCCTCGCCGCTGAGGACGAAGATGCTGTCGATCCCGGCGTTGACGCCGCAGGCCACGTCGGTATACAGCCGGTCGCCGATGACCACCGCCTGCTGCGGCCCGAAGCCTGTCCGCGCCAGCGCCAGGCGTACCATCTCCGGCTGGGGCTTGCCCAGAAAGCGGGGCGTTTTTCCCGTGGCCCGCTCCAGCATCTGACACACGCTGCCGCAGTCCGGCACAGAGCCGTACCATGTGGGACATACCCAGTCGGGGTTGGTGGCCAGCCATGTGACGCCACGGTTCAGCAATATGCAGCTGTCCTCCAGCTTCTGGAAGGTCAGCTCCGTGTCAAATCCGCTCAGCAGTACCGAGATATCGTCGGACAGGGTGTCCGTTACGTCGATGCCTGCCCCGGTGAGCTGCACTTTCAGCGATGCCGTACCGGAGACGTAGCACTTCTGTCCCGGGAACTCCGTCAGCAGGGTGTGCTCCGCCGCGTCGGCGGAGGTCATGTAATCCTC
>CAVBAZ010000089.1:0-8273 GCA_963593515.1 Bacteroidaceae bacterium | reverse complement strand
CCATGGAGCTGAAAGAACGGTATACTATTATTATCGTGACCCATAACATGCAGCAGGCCGCCCGCATTTCCGACCAGACCGCCTTCTTCCTGCTGGGCGAGCTGGTGGAGTACGGCGAAACCGAGCAGATATTCGCGCAGCCCCGCGACAAGCGGACCGAGGATTACATCACAGGGAGGTTCGGATAATGAGAAGCCGTTTTGACCAGCAGCTGGCGCTGCTGAACCGTGAACTGATCGAGATGGGCGCGCTGTGCGAGGAGGTCATCGCCGCCGCGGCCAAGGCCCTGATGGAGGGCGACACCGCGCTGGCGGCACGGGTCATCTCCCGCGCCGGAGAGATCGACCGCAAGGAGCGGGATATCGAGTCCCTGTGCCTGAAGCTGCTGTTGCAGCAGCAGCCGGTGGCCCGTGACCTGCGGCAGATCAGCGCCGCCCTGAAGATGATCACCGACATGGAGCGTATCGGCGATCAGGCGGAGGACATTGCCGAGATCATCGGCTTTCTGAAGGGCCGCTCCGGCGAGGAGTGCGCCTTTGTGGGCCACATGGCCCGCTCCGCCATCTCCATGGTCACCGGCAGCGTGGACGCCTACGTCCGGCAGGATATCGCGCTGGCCCACGAGGTCATTGCCCGCGACGACGTAGTGGACGAGGACTTCCGCAAGGTGAAGGCCACGCTGATCGACTGGATCGCCCAGCGGCCCGACGACGGCGAGTACGCCCTTGACCTGCTGATGATCGCCAAATACTTTGAACGCATCGGTGACCACGCCACCAACATTGCCGAGTGGGTGGTGTTTGCCGTGACCGGCGTTCACAACGGGGAGGAATTGACATGATCTGGTGCGTGGAGGATGACGCCAGCATCCGCGAGATCGAGGTATATACGCTGAACTCCACGGGTTTTCAGGCCCGTGGCTTTGCCGACGGCGCCAGCTTCCGGGAAGCGCTGGAAACGGAGACGCCGGAGCTGGTGCTGCTGGACGTGATGCTGCCCGGCGAGGACGGCGTGTCGCTGCTGCGCTATCTGCGTCAGACACCCCGGACACAGACGGTGCCCGTCATCATGGCCACCGCCAAGGGCATGGAATATGACAAGATACAAAGCCTCGACATGGGTGCCGACGACTATCTGGTGAAGCCCTTCGGCATGATGGAGATGGTCTCCCGCGTCAAGGCAGTGCTGCGGCGCTGCGCCCCGGCCCAGCAGAGCCATCGGCTTTCCAGCGGCGGCGTCACGCTGGATCTGGACGGCCACACCGTCACGGCGGAGGGCCAGCGGGTGACGCTGACCTTCAAGGAATTTGAGCTGCTGCGGCTGTTCCTGTCCCACCCCGGCATGGCCTATACGCGGGATCAGCTGTTCAACGACGTGTGGGGCGCGGACTATGTGGGCGAGAGCCGCACGGTGGACATGCACATCCGCACCCTGCGCCAGAAGCTGGGCCCGTGCGGCGAGCATATCGCCACGGTGCGGGGCGTAGGCTACCGCTGGGAGGTGCAGGCATGACAAAAAAGATCTTCCGTTCCATGATCCTCACCGCCGGCGCGGTGCTGCTGGCCAGTATGGTCATTATCATGGGGTGCCTTTATGAATACTTCTGCGGCGTGCAGGAGCAGCAGCTAAAGGACGAGCTGAGCCTTGCCGCGTCCGCCATGGAGCAGCAGGACGGCCAGAGCTATCTCGCCTCCCTCCGCTCCGACCGCTACCGCCTGACGTGGGTGGCGGCGGATGGCACGGTGCTATATGACACGCAGGCTGACGCCGAGACTATGGAAAATCACAGCCAGCGTCAGGAGATCCAGCAGGCGCTGCTGGCCGGACACGGCGAGAGCAGCCGCTACTCCGCCACGCTGCTGGAAAAGACGCTCTATCAGGCCCAGCGGCTCAACGACGGCACGGTACTGCGTATCTCCATCAGCCGCGCCACGGCGGGCGTGCTGGTGCTGGGCATGCTCCAACCCTTCCTTGTGGTGCTGGTGGTGGCGCTGGCCCTGTCGGCGCTGCTGGCGCGGCGGCTGGCGCAGCACATCGTAAAGCCCCTGAATGAGCTGGATCTGGAGCACCCGCTGGAAAACGACACCTATGAGGAGCTGTCTCCCCTGCTGGGCCGCATCAACCAGCAGCGCCGACAGATCGACGCGCAGGTTCAGGAACTGCGGCGCAAGCAGGATGAGTTCGAGCAGATCACCGGCAGCATGAAGGAGGGCCTTGTGTTGCTGAACGAAGCAGGCGCGATCCTCAGCATCAACCCCGCGGCCCGCGGCCTGTTCCACACCGACGCCGCCTGTCTGGGGCAGGATTTCCTGACCATCGAGCGCAGCACCGAGGTGAGCCACGCGCTGGAAACCGCTATGGCCCAGGGCCACAGCGAGATCCACACGGAGCGGGACGGCCGGGAGTATCAGCTGGACATCAGCCGCATCGGCTCTGAGGGCGACATCACCGGCGCGGTGGTGCTGGCCTTCGACGTGACGGAGCAGGCGCTGGCCCAGCGCAACCGCCGGGAGTTCACCGCCAATGTGTCCCACGAGCTGAAGACCCCGCTGCAATCCATCATGGGCAGCGCGGAGCTGATGGAAAACGGTCTGGTAAAGTCGGAGGATATGCCGGTGTTCGTAGGCCGCATCCGCAGTGAGGCCGCGCGGTTGGTGACGCTGATCGAGGATATCATCCGCCTGTCCCAGCTGGACGAGGGCGTGGAGCTGCCCACCGAGAGCGTAGCCCTGCGGCCGCTGGCGGAGGAGACCGTCTCCTCCCTTCACGACGCGGCTGCCGCCAAAAACGTGACCCTCTCCGTCACCGGCGAGGCTGTCACCGTCCGCAGCGTGCGGCGCCTGCTGTCCGAGATCCTCTATAACCTGTGCGACAACGCTATCAAGTATAACGTTCCCAACGGCAGCGTCACCGTGGACCTCTCCCCTACTGCCAACGGCGCGGCGCTGACTGTGTCCGACACCGGCATCGGCATCCCGCCGGAGCATCAGAGCCGGGTGTTCGAGCGGTTCTACCGGGTGGACAAGAGCCATTCCAGAGCCAGCGGCGGCACCGGTCTGGGCCTGTCCATCGTCAAGCACGCGGTGCAGGATCTGGGCGGCGCCATCCATCTGGACAGCACGCCCGGTCAGGGCACATCCATCCGGGTGACCATCCCCAACAAGGAAGCATAAAAAGCCGGCCCTTGGCCGACTCCATAAGAAAACAGCGTGACGTTGAACGTCACGCTGTTTTTTGCAGTTAACCGTTGTACTTTTCTTCCATTTCCTTCGTGTGCGCACGAAGCAGTTCCAGCGCCCGCGCCTGAATACAGGAGAGCAATCCCTGATCCGTGTCCGCGAACTCGCGCTTGATCCTCGCGGAAGCAATTGCGTGACTGTCGCCGGCTTTGCTTTCATCCGCTTCCGACAGGAACTTTTGCAGCAGTCCCACATCGCCGGAGTAATGGAGCTCCACAAGCTTTGCCCGGTACTCCAGCTCCGCCGGAGTGATCTCCGGGAACCGCTTCATATCCACGGTGTGCTGCGCTTCGTGCTTCAGGAGAGAAACAAGGAACCGCTCGCTTTCAAAATCATACGCCTGCTCGATGCAGTTGATCGTGCCGTCGGGCGAGGCCCAGCCGCCCGTACCGTACCGGCCGAAGGTCAGATAATCCATCCAGCCGCGGAATACGAAGCCCTTGAGAATATTGACGGTATATTCCGCTGTTCCATCCGGCAGCTGGACCTGATAGACGGTCGGGACGGTCTCCCGCCAGATATAGGGGCCGTAATACCCCTGCGTTTTCCCGAAAAGCGCATGATAGCCCGCCGCTTCAAACACCGATCGAAGCCGCTGGGCCAGAAGCGCTTCCTCCGCATCCGGCTGATTTAGGAGCGCCCTCAGCTGTGTCAGCAGCCTGTCTGCGGCTTCCGTCTCCGGTACGCCGCAATAAAAGGTATCCCGATAATAGATCTGATACAAACGCAGGATGTCATTGAGCTCGTCCGGTATATCGAACGTGCGGTATTCACAATTCTCAAAGATCGCCACATACGCGGGAAGGATGTCCTTAAATTCCTCGTGGCCGCGCATGTATGTGATCGCGCCTTTTATGTCTCCATTGATAAAAAACTGACTGATCTCCACAGCTTCTCCCCTTTCTGTTGCGTCCCGCCATTTTATGCCTTACGGCTCCCAGCGGAAGCGCTTCATGTCCACATGGGCCGCGTCCTTCATGGCCACGCCCTCCGCCTCCAGCAGCGCGCGCTGCTCCGGCCAGTGGGGTGCCAGCCGCCCGGCATGGTTCACCACCCGATGGCAGGGATAATCGCCGTACAGCTCCGCCCGGCTCAGCACCTTGCCCACCAGACGGGCATTTTTCTCCCGCCCGATCAGCGCGGCGATCTGACCGTAGGAGGCCACGCGGCCCTCCGGGATCTCCGCCACCACCGACAATATCTCATAGACCAGACCGTCGTCCAGCACAGCGGCGCTCACGGCGCGTCCTCCTCCCATACCACGGAGAGAAGGCCGTTTTCCTCGGCGCAGTCCGCCAGCACCCGCCGCAGCGGCAGCACATAGCCGCCCAGCGTCTCCGTCAGCGCCCGGCTGTTGCGGATCACCAGCTCCGTTGGCTCCGTAAGCTCCGTCAGGCAGTCGTGCAGGGCGTCCAGATTGCCGCCGTACCAGTCGGGGAAATGCAGCCCCGCCGCCAGCGTCCGGTGCAGGGTCTCGCGGCTGCCTACGCTGCCGCCATCCAGTATGAATCGCATGGTCATTCCTCCCCGTACAGCAGCTCAAAGCTCTCGTAATGGTCGCCGGTATAGTAGATCAGGCCGTCGTTGGAGAACACGATGCGCTCCGCGCCCCGTTTGTCCGCACCCAACGTGTTGATGTCGCACTCGGTGTAGGTGCGGCCCTCCGCCTCTGGTAGCAGGCCCTCATAGTTGCCGAAGCGGCTGCCGCCGATGCATTTGCCGGGGGCGTAAGGCTCCAGCGAGCCGCCGCTCCAGCCCAGCGCCTGAGCTTCCTTCTTGGTGATGAAGTTGCCGGGCAGATGGCCGTAGGTGTGGATATACAGGGCCACGTCCTCCTTGGTGGTGTAGCTGCCGTCCTCGTCGATGGCCGGGGCGTCACTTTCACCGTCCTCCGGCGTATCGGGGGTCTGTGCATCATCCGGCAGCGTATCCTGCTGCTCCTGCTGCGGCTGGTCGTCGCCGGTGATGCCGATGACAACGGTGCTGTCAGTCCCGCAGCCCACCAGCGTCAGCGCCATCACCAACGCCAGCAGCCACGCGGTCAATCTCTTTTTCATGTGCTTACCTCCTTATCATGGGACAGCGCTTCGTCGGTCGAACGCCAGCCCTGTTAACATATATCACTCTTCCGCGAGGACAAATATCATGCCGTTCTCCCATAGCTCCTCGCCATACGGGAGACTGGAGCGGGCCGACACAAATTGCAATCTGTTGTCGTCGATCAGCCGGAACGTCCATTTGCACGGAGTGTCCGCAAATACGGTCTCCATCACCACTTCGTTCCCGTTCCTCACCATCGGGCCTGACGGCTGGTATGATACCGCGATCGACTGGATCACATCCAGCGTATCCCCTCTCACAAGCAGGTACAGGACAGCAATACCGTCTTCCCCTGCTCCCTCCGGGACATATCTTCCATCGGTCAGAGAGAAGTCCTTGGCTTGACATCCTGCCAGAAGCATGACCGCCAACACCAGAGAAAGGGCTAGAAATTTTTTCATGTGCCTGCCTCCTGCTTTTATTGCCACTATCCTACCACAAAGCACATGAAAAATCCACCCTCAACTGAGGGTGGATTTTTGTGCGGTGTTACGCCTTCTCAAATACCGCCTTCATGCAGCGGTAGGTCATATAGCAATCCAGCTTGCCCACCGTCTCATAGGGAGCGTGCATGCTCAGCACGGGCACGCCCGCGTCGATGGTGTCGATGTTGCGGTTGGCCATGTACTTGGCCACGGTGCCGCCGCCGCCGGCGTCGGTCTTGCCCAGCTCGGCCATCTGCCAGAAGATGTTCTCCTCGTTCAGCAGACGGCGCAGCTTGCCCACCACCTCAGCACTGGCGTCGGAGGAGCCGGACTTGCCGCCGGCGCCGGTGTACTTGCACAGACCAATGCCGTAGTTGACATAGGCGGAGTTGTTCTTCTCATACACCTCGGCGAAATTGGGATCGTAGGCGGCGGTCACGTCGGCGCTGACGCAGAAGGAATTGGCGAAGCAATCCCGCAGCAGCACGCCCTGCGTGTCGCACAGCTCGCCCATGAATTTGTCAAAGGCGCCGGACTGCATACCGGACACGCCCTCGCTGCCGATCTCTTCCTTGTCGGCGAAGATGCACACAGCGGTGCGCTGGGGCTCCTTGGCGTCGAAGATGCCTGCCAGCTCGGCATAGGCGCAGACGCGGTCGTCGTGGCCATAGCTGGCGATCAGGCTGCGGTCAAAGCCGATGTCGCGGGCATGACCGGCGGGGACGGCCTCCAGCTCGGCGGAGATGAAGTCCTCCTCCACCATGCCGTACTTTTCGTGCAGCAGCTGCATGACGGCCAGCTTGAAACGCTTCTTCTCGTCCTGATCCGTTACCGGCATGGAGCCCACCAGAATGTTCAGGCTCTCGCTGGGGATGGCCTCGTTCAGGGGTTTCTTGCCCTGCTCGCGGCCCAGATGGGGCAGCAGGTCGCTGATGATGAACTGGGGATCCTCCGGCTTGTCGCCAATATGGACGGGCACCACCGTGCCGTCGGAGAGCGTCACCACGCCGTGCAGCTCCAGAGGGATGGTGACCCAATGGTACTTGCGGATGCCGCCGTAGTGATGGGTCTTGAGATAGGCCAGCTCCGTGTCCTCGTACAGGGGACGGGGCTTCAGATCCAGACGGGGCGCGTCGGTGTGGGCGGCGGCGATGTTGGCGCCCTTGGACAGCGGCTCCTTGCCGATCACGGCCAGCATGATGCCCTTGCCCCGGTTGTTGCAATACACCTTGTCGCCGGGCTTCAGCGCCATGCCGGGCTTGTGCTCCACAAAGCCCCGCTTCTTCGCCAGCTCGATGCAGTAATCCACGCACAGGCGCTCGGTCTTGCCGTGGTTCAGGAAGTCCTTATAGGCCTCGCAGTAGTCGTGCATGGCGGCCTTCTCGCTCTCCGGCAGGCGGTCATAACCGTTCTCCGGCGCGTACAGCAGCTCCTTGCTCAGCTTTCCTTTTTCAGTCATAGCATATCCTCCTCAAAAATATTTCTTTTGTTGGTCTCTTTCTTGTTGCCGCGCTGTCAGGAAAGCGCCCGGCTCTCCAGATTGCTCCGCAGGCTGGTGGCCGCCTGACAGTTGTTGATGATCAGCGCGTCGGTGACGCCATACTGGGAAATGATGCCGCTGACGCTGCCCACCTCCTCGCGGATGTCCACCACCACGATGCGCTCGTAGTAGTCGATCATGTAGGGCACAAAGGCGTTGCCGTAGGACTCCTTGAACACCAGCAGGGTCTTGCCGTTCTTGTTGTCGGTGGTGATAACGGTCAGGGGCTGGTCGCCGCACAGGAACATTCCGGCATACTCGTTGGTGCCACCGTTGACAGCCTGCCCGTTATACTGCACGCCGTCCCGGTAGTACACCATGGAATAGCCCGCATGGGGGAACCGGGCCACGGAATAGTCCGGGTTGGCCTTCAACTCCGCCGGATGGCCGCCGTACATGTAGAGGGAGCCGGTATAGCCGGTGCGGAGTACCGTGTCATAGCTGTCCAGCGTCCACGGTGTGAGACCGTTGGCCTGACAATAGGCCGCCGAGGCGTAATACGCGCCCAGACTGGTCCAGTGATGGTCGGTGCGGTAGAACATGTACTCACCCGCGTGCTGATCCATCAGGCCCATGCAGTCCACGGTGGTGACGGAGCTGTCCATCATGGCGTAGGTGGACTTGATGAAGCTGGCGATATCGTCGTGGGGATCGTCGTAGTCCGCCGGAGAATGGTAGGCGCAGCTCTTGGGGGTCAGCAGGCAGCTGACATGGATGTTGGGGTACTTGGCGGCGAACTTATTCACCGTGTCGGCATAGGCGCTGGAGCCGGTGGGATCGGGGTCAAAATACTCCACGCCGTAGTCGCCGCACACCAGCACCGCATTGGCGTAGTAGGCGGCGATGTTATTATGATAGTGGCCGTCACTGGCGGTCTCCGCCGTGACGGATGCCGCGTCGTCCGAGGAGACGGCACTGCCCTTACCGGGGGCGATGTACTTCTGTCCGGCAGGAACCACCTGCTGTCCG
>CAVBAZ010000088.1:0-7814 GCA_963593515.1 Bacteroidaceae bacterium | reverse complement strand
GGTGATCTGCAGCAGCGGCATGCCCCGCTGATAACAGGCGGCGGCAAAGCCCGTCAGATCGCCGGTAACACCGCCGCCCAGCGCCAGCACGCCGTCGGCGCGGGTAAAGCCCCGCTGTGCCAGTTGGCGGCAAAGACTGAGCCACGTCTCCGGCGTCTTGTACTCCTCCCCCGCCGGGAAGGTCAGCAGCTCACCGGCAAGGCCCGCGTCACGCAGGCTGTCCAGCACTGTGCCGCCGTACAGCGCCGCCACCGTATCGTCCGCCATCACCGCCCAGCGGCGGCAGGGCATCGCAGACAGCAGCGCCCCGGTCTGCCGCAGCAGGCCGGGCTGGATATGAACACAGTAGCTGCCCGCAGGCAGCGGCACGGTCACGGTCATGGAGCGCCTCCGAAATTCACGTTTTCCCCATTTTATCGCACTTTCCCGCCGTTGTAAAGTATCGGTAAAGACGCGGTGATTTTTTTGCCGCAAAAGCAAAATTGTATCCCCCCACCCGGCTTGCGGGCGGTTTTTGCGTCCCGTATAATGGTACCATCAACAACAGCGGAGGTAACCGCATATGGCAGAGCTGCTTCACTCCATCGGACAATACTGGACGCGCCGCGCGCCCTCCTATACAGACGTGATCAAGAAGAATCTGGCGGACGGCTGGGATCAGGTGTGGGCCGACGAACTGATCTCCCACTTCCCTGACGGCGGCGACCGTCCGCTGCGGGTACTGGACATCGGCACCGGGCCGGGCTTTTACGCCATCATTCTGGCCCGCCGCGGCTATGAGGTCACCGCCGTGGACTACTCCGAGGGGATGCTGCAGGAGGCAAAGCGCAACGCCGGCGCACTGGCGGACAAGATCCGCTTCGCCCGAATGGACGCCCAGAAGCTGGCCTTTGCCGACGGCAGCTTTGACGCCATCGTCACCCGCAACCTCACGTGGAACCTGCCCGATCCGGCAGGGGCCTACCGGGAGTGGATGCGCGTGCTGCGGCCCGGCGGCGCGCTGGTGAACTTCGATGCCAACTGGTACGCCTACCTTTTTAACGAGGACAAGCAGCAGGAATACCAGCGTGACCGTACCAATGCCCGGCTGGCGGGCGTGGAGGATCACGAGGCTTACGCCGAGGCGGACATGATGGAGGGCATCTCCCGGATGCTGCCCATGGGCCGCCTGCGCCGTCCCCAGTGGGACATGGATACGCTGAACGCGCTGGGCTTTTCCGCCGTGAACGCCGACACCTCCGTGGGCAAGCGGCTGTGGAACCCGGAGGAGAAGATCAACTACGCCTCGACCCCCGGCTTTATGGTCTGGGCCACGAAATAAAGAGGAGCCACACATGAAAAAACGACTGACCGCACTGGCGCTGGCGGCACTGATGCTGCTGAGCTTTTCCGCCTGCGGCACGACACCCGACAGCGGCACAGAAAACGGGCAGAAGATCCTGCGCATCGGCGCCAACTTTGCCTATCCCAGTCTGGACGCTCACAAGGAGTATTACGGCTGGTACACCTCCAACTACGGCATCACGGAGACGCTGTTCCGCATCGACGAAAACAGCGCCATTCAGCCGCTGCTGGCCGAAAAGGCTGAAACCGGCGAGGATGGCCTGACATGGACGGTAACGCTGAAGGATGGCGTCCGCTTCTCCAACGGCAAGGCCGTGACGGCGGAGATGGCGGTGCGCAACCTTCAACGGGCGGCGGAGGTCAACAGCCGCTTCGCCTATCTGGCGGAATACGATATGACCGCCGTGGATGAGAGGACGCTGACCATCACCACGCCGGAGGTCTATCCCACCATGCTCAATGAACTGGCAAGCCCTGAACTGGCCATCATGGATCTGGACGGCTCCGCCGATCTGGACAACGCCCCCGTGGGTACCGGCCCCTTCATCATCAAATCCTTCCAGCCGGAGGGCACCGTGGAGGTCTCCCAGAACGAAAGCTATTGGGGCGGCGAGGTGAAGCTGGACGGTGCGGTCTTTTACTACATGCAGGAGGATGAGCCGAAGCTGATGGCCATGCAGAATGGTGAGATCGACGCTTATACCAGCGTCACCGCCGCGGCGCGGGAGATCTTTCTGTCTGACCCCGGCACCTACGATCTGGTGGACATTCCCTCCGCCCGCTTGCAGTTCTACATCCTCAACGAAGCCACTATGGACGATGCCGTCCGGGCCGCCGTAAATCTGACGGTGGACTGCGAAGCCATGGCGGCGTATCTGGGCGGCACCGTCTCTCCCGCCGCGGGGCCCTTCAGCACCTCCGCCGCCTACGGCAAGGTGACGAAGCCCGCGCCGGACATGGAAAAGGCCAAGGCCCTGCTGGAGCAGGACGGCTATACTCTGAACAGCGACGGTCTCTATGAAAAGGACGGCCAGCCCCTGACGCTGACGGTGGCCTACTACGCCGCCCGGTCTCTTGACAGCATTGCTGTGCTGATGCAGGAGCAGCTGAAAGCCATCGGCATCACCGTTACCTTTAACTGTCAGGAGGATCCCGACGCCACCTATGTCGCTGACCGGGATTTTGATATCGCTCTGTACTGCATGATCGCCGACAAAAACGGCGACCCCTACTACTTCATCGACAGCACCCTGCGCAAGGGCGGCTATTTTGACGTAGGCGGCTTCGACAGCGCGGAATGTCAGCAGCTGATCCAGCAGCTCCGGTACGAGACCGACGAGGAGCAACGGGCCGTGCTGGCCAACCGGATCGTGCAGCTAGCCATCGACGACAACGCCTTCGGCTATGTAGGGCTGTTCAACAAGACCACGGTGATGCGCAAGGGCGTCAGCAACATCTCGGAAAACTGCCCCTTTGACTTCTACTATATCAACGCCGCCACCGACATCACGGCGTAACGATCCCACAAGTGATACAGGGTGGACGCCGCCTCCCCGGCGTCCACCCTGCGCTTGCAAAAGCAAGGGAGAACCTATGAAACGAACCATTGGAAAACGGCTGGCACATCTGGCGGTCGTCATATTGGGCGTCAGCTTCCTGACGTTCCTGCTTATGTATATATCGCCCGGTGACCCTGCGCAGAAGAAGCTGACGGCGCAGGGCGTTGCCGTTTCTCAGGAGGTGCTGGAAGCCACCCGTCAGGAGATGGGGCTGGACAGGCCCTTTCTGGCCCAGTACAGCGACTGGCTGTGGTCGGCGCTGCGGGGCGATCTGGGTGTCTCCTATAAGGACGGCCTTCCGGTCAGCGGCAAGCTGACCGGGGCCATGGGACGCACCTTCGTGCTGGCCCTGACCAGCCTTGCGCTGGCGCTGCTGGTCTCGCTGCCGCTGGCGGTGTGGACGGCAGTACGCAAGGACGGCATCGCCGACCATGCGGTGCGGTTTTTCAGCTTTATCGGCAACGCGCTGCCCAACTTCCTGCTGTCGGTGCTGCTGATGTACTTCTTCTGCATCCGGCTGAAGCTGCTGCCGGTGATCGCCAGCGGCAGCTTCAAGGGATTGCTGCTGCCCTGCCTGACGCTGACCATCCCCCTGTGCAGCCGCTTCACCCGGCAGTTCCGGGCGGAGCTTCTGGAGCAGTTGGGGCAAGACTATGTGCTGGGCGCCCGGACACGGGGCGTAAAGAGCCGCTACATCCTGATAAGGGATGTGCTGCGCAACGCCTCCTCCGCCATCGTCACTCTTGTGGCGCTGTCCGTTGGGACGCTGCTGGGCGGCAGCGTGGTGATCGAGACCATTTTCAGCTGGCCGGGGCTGGGCAAGCTGGCCATGGACGCCATCACCGCCCGCGACTATCCCGTGATACAGGGCTTCGTGCTGTTTACCGCCGCCGTCTATGTGGTGGTGAATCTTTTGACCGATCTCTATTGCAGCTGGGTCGATCCCCGTGTCAGAGAGGGGGTGCGGCCATGACGAGAGAACGGAAACGGCGGAAAATGCTGGTGCTGCTGGCGCTGGTGCTGGCGCTGGCGGCGTTCAGTCTGGTGGCCCCGCTGCTGACGCCCAACGACCCCACCGCCACCAGCGCCGCCCACATGAATGAAGGGCCAAGCGCCCGCTTCCCGCTGGGCACCGACCGGTACGGGCGCTGCGTCTGCTCCCGTGTGATGATGGGCGCACGCACCACGATCTTCTCCGCCGTGGCGCTGATGGCCGTTACTTTCGTGATCGGCACGGCGCTGGGGATGCTGGCAGGCTACTACGGCGGCGTGCTGGATACGCTGGTGATGCGCCTTGCCGACATCATGCTCTCCTTCCCCCAGATGGTGCTGGCCATCGCCGTGGCCGGTATTCTGGGGGGCGGCATCGGCAACGCCATGCTGGCCATGGGCGTGACCGGCTGGACGCTGTACGCCCGGCTGGCACGGGCACAGGTCATGAAGCTGAAAAACGCTCCCTACGTCTGCGCCGCCCGGCTGAGCGCCTGCGGCGACGGCACGATCCTGCTGAAATACCTGCTGCCCAACATCATCGGCCCCATGGCGGTCAACGCCGCCACACAGCTTGGCGTTATGATGGTGGGCATCGCAGGCCTGTCCTTTCTGGGCATCGGCGTACAGGAGCCCTACGCGGAGTGGGGCAGCATGATCGCGCAGGGCCGCGCCTATATCCAGCTGACCCCGTGGCCGGTGCTGGCTCCGGCAGCCGCCACGGCGGTAACGGTGATGCTGTTCAACTATCTGGGCGACTGCGTCCGGGACTATGTGGCGGTGGAGGAACGGAAATGAGTGAAAACACGCCTGTGCTGGTGGTAAGCGGCCTTTGCGCCGGATACCGGAGCACCGTCATTTCGGATATCACCTTCTCGCTGCGCCCCGGTGAGATCCTGTGCGTAGTAGGGGAAAGCGGCTGTGGCAAAAGCACGCTGCTGAAGGCTCTGATGGGTGCCGACGACGCCGTACACATCACCGCCGGAGAGATCCGGCTGTTCGGCCAGTCCCTGTCGGCTCTGCCGCCACGGGAGCGGCAGCGTCTCTGCTGCGCCCGAATGGGCATGATCTTTCAGAACCCCGGCGCGTCCTTCGATCCCATCCGGCCATACGGCGCACAGTTCCGGGAGACACTGAAAAGCCACGGCAAGTACCGCAAAGCGCGATTCGCCGCCGACGCGGCGGCCGCCTTTGCCAAGCTGGGCCTGACGGACAGCGCCCGCATACTGGCCAGCCGTCCCTATGAGCTGAGCGGCGGCATGAACCAGCGGGCTGCCATGGCGCTGGCCCTGCTGCTGGAACAGCGCATCCTCCTGTCGGACGAGCCTACCAGCGCACTGGACGCCGCCGTCCGGCTGCAAGCGGCGCGGGAGCTGAAAAAGCTGAGCCGCGAGGACGGCATCGCCCAGATCGTGGTGACCCATGATCTGGCGCTGGCGCGGTTCCTGTCGGACAGCATTGCCGTGCTGCA
Source organism: Bacteroidaceae bacterium (assembly GCA_963593515.1). GTDB lineage: Bacteria > Bacillota > Clostridia > Oscillospirales > Oscillospiraceae > Vescimonas. Next base: position 2,450 of record CAVBAZ010000088.1, on the reverse strand, counting down.
CGACGGGCGCTTTGTGGAATACGGCGACACGGAGACCGTGCTGCATGCTCCCAGCCATCCCTATACGAAAGAACTGCTCCAGGCCGTTCCCCGGCTGGAGTGCGGCGAAGGAGCGTGTCCATGAGCCTATTGGAGATAAACGCACTCAGCAAACGCTACGGTACGGTGCAGGCGGTAAAGGATATTTCCTTCACACTGGAGACCGGTGACATTCTGGGCATCGTGGGCGAAAGCGGCTGCGGAAAAACCACGCTGCTGCGGCTCATCAGCGGACTGGAAGCCGCCGACAGCGGACAGGTGCTGCTGCACGGCAGGCCCCTGACCGTAAAGCGCAGCAAGGCCGACTATCGCGCCATGCAGATGATCTTTCAGGACACCGCCGGTTCCTTCCACCCCCGGCGGCGGATCGCCGACACCATACAGGACAGCGTCCGGAGCCTGCTGGGACGGGACAGCCGCGCCGACATTCCGGCGCTGTGCGCCATGGTGGGCCTTGCGCCGGAGCTGGCACAGCGGTACCCCCGTGACCTCAGCGGTGGCCAGTGTCAGCGGTTCGCCATCGCACGGGCCATGGCCGCCGGGCCGGAGCTTTTGCTGTGCGACGAGATCACCAGCGCGCTGGACGCCGCCACACAGGCACAGATACTGGCACTGATCCGGACGCTGTGCCGGGAAAAGCACATGGCCGCCCTGTTCGTCTCTCACGATCTGGCGGTGGTCAGCCGCCTGTGCAGCCGGGTGCTGGTGATGAAAGACGGCCATACGGTGGAGGAAGGCAGCACGGCGCAGATCATTCAAGCGCCAAAGGACGCATATACACAGCGGCTCATCGCCTCGGTCATGGAACTGCGGCAGCCGCAATAAGCGAGGTTTTATCATGCAGGATATGGAACAGCGTGTGCAGGCCTACTGGACGAAGCGGGCCAGAGATTTCAGCACCGTGCGGCGCAACGAGCTGCACGACGGCGCCATGGGGCGGCGGTGGCTGGCGGAGATGCAGCAGTATCTGCCGCAGGGAAAGAACCTTGATATCCTTGACGTCGGCACGGGGACCGGCTACTTTGCCATTCTTCTGGCGCAGGCGGGCCACCGCCTGACGGGCATCGACCTGACCCCCGCCATGATCGCCGAGGCGGAGACCACCGCGGCGGCCATGAACGTTTCAGCGCGGTTTCTGGTGATGGACGCCATGGAGACGGCGTTCGCGGACGCCGCCTTTGATGTGATCGTGACCCGGAACCTGACGTGGACGCTGCCGGACACGGAGCAGGCCTACCGGGAGTGGCGGCGGCTGCTGCGGCCCGGCGGCATACTGCTGAATTTTGACGCCAACTACGGCGACAACGTGCGCCACCACCGGCAGAGGGACTCCTATATCCCCGCCACGGAGGTATACGGCCACTGCGGCATCACGCCGGAGCTGGAGCAGGAAAACGCCGCCATTACGCTGGCCATGCCCATCAGCCGTCAGGCGCGGCCCCAATGGGACATGGAGCTGCTGCCCCGGTGCGGCTTCTCCCGATGCAGCTGCGACCGGCAGGCGGGCCGCCGTATCCTTGGCAAGCTGGATCTGGCGGACGCGCCGCTGTTTCTGGTGGCCGCCCAGCGGTGACCGCACATACGCGCACATACGAAAAGAGACGGTTTTTGACCGTCTCTTTTGTTGTCTCGTCACCACGCTCTTCTCTGCCGCATACAATGAGACAGTGATCAATTCATAAGGGGAGATGGCTATGAATTACAGCAATGGCGCTTACCGGGGAAACATCTGTCATCAGCAGGATGCCTGCGGGTCATATGTGACCATCCAAGGCCCTATGGGGCCCATGGGGCCGGAAGGGCCGCGAGGTGAACAGGGCATCCGGGGCGAGCAGGGGCCAATGGGGCCGCGGGGTATCCGGGGCGAGCAGGGCTGTCCCGGCCCGGCGGGTCCTCGCGGCGCGGTGGGGCCTATGGGACCGCGCGGGCCGCAGGGTGTACGGGGTGACACCGGCCCCAAGGGCGACCCCGGCAGCATCGGACTTCAAGGTGTGCGGGGCGATCCCGGCCCCATCGGGCCAAAGGGCGACCGTGGCCCCACCGGCCCCAAGGGTGATCCCGGCCCGCAGGGTCCTATGGGGCCCCGTGGAGAACGGGGCGAGCAGGGGGAACGCGGTCCTGCCGGAGAGCAGGGCCCCATCGGCGAACAGGGGATCCAGGGCGAGATCGGACCTCAGGGCGTGCAGGGCGACCGGGGCTGTCCGGGACCGCAGGGTGAACAGGGGATCCAGGGGCCGAAGGGCGAGAAAGGCGACACCGGTGAAAAGGGTGAGCAGGGCATCCAAGGCCCCAAGGGCGATACCGGCGAGCAGGGCCCACAGGGTGAGAAGGGTGACACCGGTGAGAAGGGCGAACCGGGCATCCAAGGCCCCAAGGGCGATACCGGCGAGCAGGGCCCACAGGGTGAGAAG